>CAZFGM010000296.1:5921-8679 GCA_964518515.1 uncultured Alcaligenaceae bacterium
ACGCCATGATCGATTCGCCGCTTATCAAAGAAATCGTTGCCGAAAACACGCAAAAAGTTCGGCAAGAAGCTATCATTGAATTCCTCCAGGCCCGTTTTCATCAGGTTCCAGAAGGAATCGTCCAACAGCTTCGCAACATTCGCGCCGGGAAAAAGCTCAAAGCTTTGGTCAAGCACGCCGCCCGTTGTGCCGACCTGGAAGCGTTTCGGCGGCGCCTGTTGGGCCATTGAGGGAAACACGCCATGATCGATTCGCCGCTTATCAAAGAAATCGTTGCCGAAAACACGCAAAAGGTCCGGCAAGAAGCCCGGCAAGAAGCCATCATCGATATTCTCCAGGCCCGTTTTAATCAGGTTCCCGAGGGAATTGTCCAACAGCTTCGCAACATTCGCGCCGGGAAAAAGCTCCAAGCCTTGGTCAAGCACGCCGCCCAGTGTGCCGACCTGGAAGCGTTTCGGCGGCGCCTGTTGGCCCATTGAGAGCCAGTCGGTCGACGGTTTGGCGGTACCCACTGCGGGCACTGCGGTACGAGGAGGGTGGAAAGTTTTCCTAATTCAGCCCGTGCGGAGGCCTGGGAAGGTTGTCCTACTTGGATTACCACTCACCAACCTCCACATCTTCTATGGAGAGATAATCATACTCCCTTTCACCATCTACACTCCCCATAAGGAGAATATCATGCAGGATTCTGTGCCGGTGCTCAGTTCCGTGAACCTGCACAAGACATATCGCAAGAACGCGGACCAGGTGCAGGTATTGCGCGGCGTGGACCTGGAGGTTCACGAGGGGGAGTTCGTGTGCGTACTCGGCGCCTCGGGCTCGGGCAAGAGCACTTTGCTGCACCTCTTGGGCACCCTGGACCGGCCGGATAAAGGGGCCATTCACTGGCGCGGCAAGCGCATCGACGACCTGCCCGCCAGGAAGCGGGAAGAGCTGCGCAATCGCACTTTCGGCTTCATTTTTCAGTTCTATCACCTCTTGCCGGAATTGAACGCCCTAGAAAACGTGCTGATGCCGCTGATGATCGCGCACTCGGTCCTGGGTTGGTGGCGCCGGAAACGCCAGTTCCACAACCAGGGGACCGCCCTGCTCGAGCGCGTGGGGCTGGGGCACCGGCTGAAGCACCGGCCGCGCGAGCTGTCCGGCGGCGAGATGCAGCGCGCCGCCATCGCCCGCGCCCTCATCAATCGCCCGCGCATCCTCCTCGCCGACGAGCCGACCGGCAACCTCGACGCCGCCACCGGCGGCCAGATCGTCCGCCTGTTGCGCGACTTGAACCGCCAGGACGGCCTGACCATCATCATGGTGACGCACAATCTCGATCTGGTCGCCGATACCGACCGCGTCGTGCGCCTGGTGGACGGCCGTGTCGAATCGGCCCAGATCAATGGCCAAGTCGCCCATGTTTACGAAAAAAGAGGTTGTCCCCTTGCCTGAACCCGCTCTTCCCAGGTTATTTTCGGTCACTGACTGAAGCCCGCACTACCCATCATTCAAGATCGGCCGCAGCCCTCGACAACATTTCCCCAACGTACCCATTCTTGCTGTTGTCCATAAAAAACCGTCGTAGCCTTTGCGTTTGGTTGAGGGTCTGCCCATGCCTGCCAGCAAGAAAATCCTCGCTTTCGACCTGGGCGCCGAGAGCGGCCGCGGCCTGGTCGGCCGGTTCGACGGCCAGCGGCTGGCGTTGGACGTCGTCCACCGCTTTGCCAACGGCCCGGTGCAAACCCTGGACACCCTGCACTGGGATGTGCTGCGGCTATTCAGCGAGATGGTGACGACTTTGCGGAAGGCGGCGGCCGAGCACGGCGACCTCGCCAGCGTCGGTGTCGATACCTGGGGAGTGGATTTCGCCCTCTTGGGGCGCGACGGCCAACTCCTGGGCAACCCGCGCCATTACCGCGATCCGCACACGGAAAACATTCTTGACGAGGCCTTTCGCCAGGTGCCGCGCCTGGATGTCTTCCGCCAGACGGGCATCCAGTTCATGCGCTTCAATACGCTCTTTCAGCTCTTGGCCCTGAAGCGCGACCGCTCGCCGTTGCTCGACGCGGCCGAGACCTTGCTGTTCATGCCCGACCTGTTTCACTACTGGTTCACCGGCATCAAGGTCAACGAATACACTGATGCCAGCACGAGTCAGATGCTGGACCCTTTCACACGGAACTGGGCGTGGAACCTGATCCGCGCTTTCGGTTTGCCGGAGCGCATCCTGGGTACCCTCGTGCCGCCGGGGACGGTGCTGGGCCCGTTGCGGCCGGCGCTGGCGTCGGCGACGGGGCTCGCGCCGCTGCCGGTGATCGCGGCGGCGACGCACGATACCGCGGCCGCGGTGGCGGCTGTACCGGCCGAGGGATCGTCCTGGGCCTACATCAGCTCCGGCACCTGGTCGCTCATGGGCGTGGAGATTCCCGGACCTCTCGTCAACGACCAGACGTTGGCGATCAACTTCACCAACGAGGGCGGGATCAACGGCACCATCCGGTTGTTAAAAAACATCATGGGCCTGTGGCTGGTACAAGAATGCCGCCGCGCCTGGGAACGCGCGGGCCGGAATTACACCTACGAGGAATTGATGCGCCTGGCCGAGGCCGCCCCGCCGTTCGTCAGCCTGATCGATCCGGACGATACGTCGTTTATCCTGCCGTCGAACATGCCGGCGGCGATCGCCCAGTTCTGCACAAAGACCGGCCAGCCCGCGCCGGCCGAACCCGGCCCGGTGGTCCGCTGCGCCCTGGAAAGCCTGGCCCTGCGTTAT
>CAZFGM010000297.1:0-8629 GCA_964518515.1 uncultured Alcaligenaceae bacterium
AGACCAGGGGGATACGTCGCTGACGGAGAGACTTCGCCAAAGCCCCGCCTCAGGTTGAGAGCTTGGGGCTTGTCAGGTTCCGCGTGGCCGGGTCGGCCCCGTTGGCGGTGGGGGCCGCTTGCATTTCGGCCAGGATCTTGGCCAGGGCCTGGTCCAGTTCCTTCTCGTTAAGCTGGTCGATGGGTGGAGACCAAGAGGAAGAATCGGCGAGGAAGGTTTCCGGATCGGCGAGGCGCTCGGCCAGCTTGGCAAGCGAAGGGGTGTCGAAGATCACCATAGGCGGGATGGAGCGGCCGAGCCATTGCTGCATCTCGACGGCCAGAGTCATGAGCGTGACCGAATCGAGGATGTAGCGGTTGAGTGGCTCGCGCGGGTCAATTTTTTCCTGGGGGACCCCGCAATGGCGGGCGATGCGGCCCAGGAGCCAGTCGTGAATCTCGCCGGCCGGCGGAAGCTCCAGACACTGCGTCTCGACGGTGGACGCCGTTGATTCCGCGATGGCCGAGGTGAACTCCCATTGCTTGATGACGTCGAGCTGGCGATCCAGGTAGCGCTGGCAAGTGCCGCGGCGCTGGACTTTGCCGCTGGAGGTCTTGGGCAGGGTGCCGCCGCGGATGAAGGCCAGGGCGTGCAGAGGCACCTGAAACTCGGCCTGGATCGCCCTGCAAGGAGACGCCATGAATCCCAATCTTCTTCGTGCTCAGCGGAGATTGGCGCTACTTTGCTTGCCAGGCACGTTGAAAACGTGCCCCACCGTCCCCACAGTCGACTTTCCAGGGCTGGGCTGGGGGCTGGGGCAGCGTCAGCCGCCTTTCCGTGGCGGCATAGGGGGGCAGGTCCCAGTCCAGGTTCAATTCGCGCAAATGTTGGCGGATGGCCCGCAGGTCCCAAACCCGCAAGGTCTTGTTCCATTTGGTGATCAGGTGGCTGCCGTCCCTGCTGAAAGCCATCGGCTCTCCGGCGGGGAAGGCGGCCAGTTCCTTCCAGCTTCCCACTTCGAGCAACTGAAGCAGCCCGGGATGGGGACTGACGGCCAGGAAGTTTCCCTGTGGACAAAACGCTAAGGCACCATGGCCCCAGCCGCGGCCGGCGTTGGGGAGATTAGGCGCTTGCTCCCAGGTGCCGGTGCGCCAGACCCGGTAAACGCCCGGCTTGCCCACCATAATCCAGCCCGCCAGCAACCACTGCTCGTCGGAGCTGAAGGCGGGCAAGAAGCCGCTGCAGTCGGGCAGTTGCCCGACCATCTTGCCCGTGGCAACTTCCCAGATGCGGATGCGCCCCTGTGGATCATTCCAGGTGGCGCCGGCCACCCACGTCCCTTTGGGGCTGACCGCGATGGCGCAGGGGTTGGCATGGGGGGCGCGAAAGAGAAGCTTGCGCCTCGGCACGTCCACGACCACCACCTGGCCCTTGCCGCGGTCGCCCGCGGCCAGGATGCGGCCATCGTCGCTGAGAGCCGCCCATTCCACCTCAGAACTGACCGCGATTCCCAGAGAATCCGGCGGTCCGATTTGCCGGCCTCCTGTGGCAGCGCTGGTGATCGGCCAGCGCGCCAGGCCTCGATTTCCCCAGGTGTAAAGGGCCGCTTCGCTGGGATGAAAGAAAGCCGAACGCGTCAGCCCAATCGGTAAGAAGGCCACCTCTTGGCCCGTGGCCGCGGCCAAGAGCCGCACCCCCTCGGAATGGGCCAGGGCCAGGAAGCGCCCCTCCGGACTCAGACTGGCACCCCACAAACGCTTCTCCGGAGTAGATTCGCCGGCCAGGCTACGACACTCTCGTCCGAAGACCACCTCCCAGAGATGCGCCTTGCCAGCGGCGACACTACAACCGAGCCGGTTGTCATGGGGACCAAATTGCAGAGTGGGAAAGCCGGGCGCGTTCCAGCCGGGGACGCTGAGCACCGGCCTTTTCCGCCACGGGTCCCACAACATCAGCGTTTGGTCCCAGCCGGTGCTGGCCAGTAAATCCCCGTTGCGGCTGAAAGCAACCTCGGTGACCGTCCAGCCGTGGCCTTCCAGCGCTGCATAGGGCGGCTGGGAAGGACCAGGTTGCGGGTTCCCCGCCTGGGGGTCCCCAGCCCGGAGGTCCCACAGGTGAACGCGCAGGTCGGCCCCGGCCGCGGCCAGCAATTTGCCTTGCGGGTGCCAGGCGATGCCCCGTAATCCGCAACCGGGAAGCCATTTGCTTATTTCCTTCCCAGAAGCCCGATCATAAATCCGCAGCGCGTTGCCGGCCAGGTCGGAGATCGCCAGGCGGTCCCCGCGCGGATGAAAACGCACCTGGAAAGGCGTGGCCTCCAGGGGAAAACGGCCGCGTTCATTCCCCGAAGGTAAATCGTAAAATCGCAACGAACGGTCCAGGTGGCCCAGGGCCAGGCAGCGTTCATCCGGACTGAAATCCACGGCCGCATGGGCCAGCGCTTCGGCCGCCAGGACCTTGTCGCCGCTGGCCACTTTCCAGACCCAGACCAGGTTGACGTCGTTGTGGCCGGCCTCATGGAACTTGGCGGCCAGGTAGGTGCCGCGCGGGCTGAACTGAACCACCCAGGGGACCCAGGCCGCCTTGCCGGGACCGGCAAACGTTCGAAGCACCTGGTGGTCGGCCAGCCGGCGCAGGCTCAGCTTGCCGCTCTTGTCCCAGCGCGCGTAGTGCTCGAAGAGAGGATCCAGGGCCAGGCCGTCTTCGCCGACGGGCCAGGTTTGCGCCACCCGCAGGTCATCAAGGGCCAGGCAAGCCAGGACCTCGTTGCGCAAATCCGGTCCCGGCCTTATGGCGGCCGCCTTGACCAGGGCCTCCAGGCTGGCGAAGCGTTGGCCCGCCTGGTCGCTCAGGCGGCCGGCCCGGGCCTGGTCCAGGTAGGAATTCCGCAGTTTGTCGCTGGCATCCTGTTCGGCCTGCACGGCCCGGCCGCGTTCGTGGTACAGCCAGATCGAGGCCAGCCAGGTCATCATCGCCAGGGCGGCAGTCACCCCGAGCAGGCTGGCCAGCAGTTGGTTTCGGCAACACCAGCGCCAGCCCCGGCCCAAGAATGTGCTCTTCCGGGCCCGAACCGGCTCGCCTTGCAAGAACCGCTCCAGGTCGTCGGCCAGGTCGCGGGCCGTGGCGTAGCGCCTTGGCGGCTCCTTGTCCAGGCATTTCAAGCAAATGGTTTCCAGGTCCAGCGGCACCTTGGGCCGCAGGCAGTGCGGCGGCAGCGGTTCTTCCGTCTGAACCTGGTACAAGGTGTCGAGAATGGTTTCGCCCATGAAGGGAGACCGACCCGTCAACATCTCGTACAAAATGCCGCCCAGGGCATAGATGTCCGCCGGTGGGCCGACCTCCTGGCCGTTGGCCTGCTCGGGAGCCATGTAGCGGGGCGTACCCAGCACCGCGCCCGGCAAGGTCAAAAAGCCCTTGGAGGGCAGCGTCAGCTTGGCCAGCCCGAAGTCGCCGATCTTGGGCACCCCCTGGGCCGTCAGGAAGATGTTTCCCGGCCGCAAGTCGCGGTGCACCACGCCTTGCTCGTGGGCATGGTGCACGGCGCGGGCCAGGGTGGCCACCAGCTCCGCCGTGGCCCGGATCGGCTGCGGGCCGGCCTGGAGCCTCTGGCCCAGCGACCCGCCTTCCACCAGCTCCAAGGCCAGGTAGGGGCAGCCGCGCCAGTAGCCGGCGTCGTGGATCTGCACGATGTTGGCGTGCTGCAGGCGGCTGAGGGCCTCGGCCTCCTGGTGGAAGCGGTCGATGCGTTCCGGGTTGGGCCGGCCCCCGCCCAGGATCATCTTCAAGGCCACCACCCGGTTCAGGTTGGGTTGCCAGGCCTTGAAGACCACGCCCATCGTGCCGCGGCCGATCTCGCTCAGAATCTCAAAGCGACCGCAACTATCCAGCGCCGCACTAGCCAGCGCCGCACCATCCACCGCCGCACCATCCAGCCCCACGGCCGCCCAAGCGGGGCTGTCTTTGTCCTCCGCCGCGCCGCCATCAGGGCCGGCGGGCGAAAACTCATCGGTCCACAGGCCCAGCACCTGGAATTGCCGCTCCAGCTCTTCACGCCACTGGGGAAAGCGTTGATAAAACTCGCCTTTCAGCTGCTGAGGGTTTTCCCGGTCGGCGCGCAGCAGGTATTCGGCGAAAATCAGGTCCAGGGCCGCTTCCGCCTGGGCCAACAGCTCCGGCTGGGCCTGGAAATACTCTTCGGCGTGCACCCGCTCCCCGGCGCGCAGCCGCCCCTCCAGGTCGGCACAGGCCACCCGCAGCTGCAGCTCCAGGTCGGTTGTCACGGCGGGCATAACACTCTTCTGGGTCCGGCCCAAAAAAACCTTGAATTAGGGAAGTTAATTAAATCATTCCGTCTCCAAGATTGCAATCAATGTCTTCTTATTCTTTTGCCCAACATTTTTTGCCGACAGCAGCGCCCGCAGCGCCCCCGCGTCTCATTCCAGCGTGGAATGACATTATCTCCAAGTGACATAAGCACTTAATGTGTCATATTGATAACAATTTATAAAAAAAGAAGAATTTTTGTCACAAAATTGCTCAAGCGGGCAATTTGAGTCAGGGTGAAGTTAGGGAACTTTATTAAATCATGCCGTCTCTAACAAAGCAACCGGGCCAAAGTTTTTTTGACTTTTGCCCGGGCGAGAGACGCGGGAGGAAAGCAACCCGTGACCACCTGCACCACGGAATTCGAGGAGTTGCTGGAGCGGATTCGCGGCGGCGACGAGTCGGCCATGGCCGACTTGCTGGAAATGTACAGCCCGGCCCTGCGCCGCGCCGCCCGACTGTTGATCGGCGCGCCCCTGCGCCGGCTGGTGGATTCCGTGGACCTGGTCCAATCCATCAACATCATTCTCTTGAAGGGCATGCGCCAGCACACGATGGACATCTCCAGCCCGGCCAAACTGCTGGCCTTGGCCCAGGCCCTGATCCGCCGACGCATCGCCCGCCACTGGCGGCGCCACAAGTCCCAGTTGCTGGCCAGCGACCCGGGCAACGGCCACGCCGCCAACACCCAAGCCGCGGCGGTCCTCCACCAGGCCCTCGAGGTGAACGAGACCCTGGCCGGACTCGAAGACATCGATCGCCGACTGGTGCTGCTCCGCCTCAATGGCCACAGCACCGCCGACGCCGCCCGCGCCCTCGACATGGACCCCGCCTTTCTCCGCGTCCGCCTCGGCCGACTCCGCAAAAAGCTCCGCGACCAGGGCCTGTTCGCCGAATATTTCTGAAATCCGGCTCTCCGCGAAACCTGTTGACAGCGGGAAATTGACAATTGAAAATTGACAATTGAAAATTGAAAATTGCCGGAAGTTCAGCCACGGGCGAGGTTTGCAAATTTGAAATTTGCAATTTTCAATTGTCAATTTGCAATCTCCGGCCCTTTTCCACATAGAACCTGAAATCCTTGTTGCGCTTCCACCCTTCCCAGGGCATTAATACCATGACGGGCTAATGCTGATCTTGCACCGACGAGGAATTGTTGGGGAGGCAACGATACCCCCGGTGCTTTTCGTGGTTTCATTCCCCCCCCCCTTCGTCCGGGGGCTCATGAAGGTCTTGTCACCCTGGAGGAAATGTAGCATGTATTTCCCGTCCCTGCTCAAAAAAAGTTTCCGCCGTTCCGGCAGGACGCGCGGCCAGCGGTCGCGCTTCGGCCGCAACCGCCGGCAGCCACGCCTCTTCCTCGAACAGCTCGAGGACCGCATCACCCCGTCCGCCCTCTTGACCACCGACCAGCCCGACTACGCTCCCGGCGATACCGCCACCTTCCTCGGCTCCGGCTTCGAGGTCGGCGAAAACGTCAACATCAGCATCGTCGCCGACAACGGCAACAGCGAAGCGCTGTCGGTCAGCGACGGCGGCGCCAACGACCTCGACGGCATTGCCGACGGCAACTTCACGACCACCTGGGTCGTCGATGCCGGCGGGGCCTACGACGGTGCCACCATCACGGCCACAGCCACGGGCGACCAGGGAAGCTCGGCCACGACCACGTTCACCGATCACGCACCCGGCACCCTCTCCTTCACTGGGAGCTTTTCTGTCGCAGGAACCACCGTGACTCTTTATGCCACGCTGTCCGGCACCTCCTCGTCCCTGGTGGTTTCCGTAGAAGCACAGACCAGTGCACCTGCACCTAGCGGTTTTGCGAGTGCCATGAATGACTCTGGCGTCGACGGCGATGCGACAGCCGGTGACAAAATCTGGACGGTCCAGTTCGAGTCTACCTGTGGCGTGTCCTTCCACTATACCGGCATCAAAGCAACACTCACCGATGGACACACAATCACCAAGTCCGCATCACCCAGCATCCTTGTCGAAACGGCGGCCTGCCCGACCAACACGCCCCCGGAGTGCATCGACGATACCGCCGACGCCGACGAAGATGGGCCGGCCGTTACTATCGATGTGCTGGCCAACGATAGCGATGCGGAGGGCGACACGCTCACGGTTGACAGCGTGGACACCACCGGCACCATTGGCTCGGTTACCAACAACGGCACCGATGTGACTTATGACCCCAACGGCCAGTTCGACTACCTGGCCGTGGGCGAAACCACGACCGACACATTCAGCTACACGGTAAGCGACGGAGAAGGTGGTTTCGCCACCTGCACGGTGACGGTCACGATCCATGGCCAAAACGACGCCCCGGACATCGCCGTGGATCAGGCCGAGGTCGCCGTCGACGAAGGCAGCGAAGCCTCCAACTCCGGCACCTTCTCCGATATCGATAGCGGCGACATCGTCAGCCTTAGCGCCTCGGTCGGCACCGTCATTGACAACGGCGACGGCACCTGGTCGTGGCTTTATACCCCCGACGACGGCCCGGCCGAAACCCAGACCGTGACCATCACCGCCACCGACCTCAGCTTGGCCAGCTCCTCCGTCGACTTCGAGCTCACGGTCAACAACGTGGCGCCGACCGGCGACCTGAGCAATGATGGGCCCATCGACGAGGGCAGCTCGGCCATCGCCAGCTTCGACAATATCTTCGATCCTTCCAGCGCCGACTCGGCCAGCCTGCATTTTTTCTTCTCCCTGGTGCAGGCCGACCGGGACGCGGCCGCTTACGGCGACGGCGGCACCGACTCCTTCCAGAGCTTCTTCTTCGCCGACAACGGCACCTACACCGTCTACGCTCGCATCATCGACAAGGACGACGGCTACAACGATTACCAGACCGACATCGAGGTGAACAATGTGGACCCAACCATGGTCGACGGGCCCACCCTGGTGCCGCCGGCGCCGTGCAATACCGAAGGCGGCGGCGGGCCCGAGGTCTCCGTGTCCGGGTCCTTCTACGATCCGGGCGACGATGACTACACCGTCACCATCGACTGGGGTGATAGCACCACCACGGTGCTGACCTCGCCCGGCGACGTGGATGCCGGCGCCGGCACCCATAGCTATTCGGCCGGCCATGTCTACACGACCTTCGGCACCTTCTACGTGACCGTGACTGTGGACGATGACGACGGCGGCAGCACCGGGGCCGTGGACGCCTTGAATAACCCGGTGGTGATCCAGGCCAGCGCCGCCATCGTTACCGGTGATCCCGTCTGGGGCACGGTCCTGGACATGCACGGCACCGACCTGCGCGACGTCATCACCGTCAACCAGAACATCGAGAACGGCGTGCTGGTCTACAAGGTGCACGCCAACTCCTGGTTGAGCCCCCAGACCTTCGCGGCCGCCGGCATCAGCAAGATCCGCATCAACCTGTGCAACGGCGACGACCAGGCCGCCATTTCCGACGGCATCAAGGCGCCGTCCATCGTGTTTGGCGGCCAGGGCAACGACCACATCAACGCCGGCAAGGCCGTGGGCGATGCCATCCTGATCGGCGGCGACGGCAACGACACGCTGGTCGGCGGCGCCGCCAGGGACCTGCTCATCGGCGGCAACGGCTCCGACCGCATCGTCGGCGGCGCCGGCGACGACATCCTCTTGGCCGGCCGAACCAGCTTCGACGGCAACTCCTCCGACCTGGCCGACCAAGCCATGTTGAAAGCCATCATGACCGTCTGGAACAGCGGCGCCAGCTACGCTTCCCGGGCCTGCACCATCAAGACCACCTACTTGATCGCCGACGGCGCCGGCCAAACCCTGTTCTCCGACAACGCCGTCGACACCCTGACCGGCGGCTCCGGCCAGGACCTGTTCTTCGCCAACACCACCCCCGACGCCGGCGACAGCGCCCTCGACGTCATCACCGACCTGGCCAAGAACGAACAGGCCGTAGACATCGACGACGTGTGATGTTGGCCTGCCCTGAAAACCCGGGCCGGGCGGCCTTTCGGCCGCCCGGCCCGACGGTGACTGTCCTTCCCAAACTCTGTTTGGTATCTTTGATCTTTCAAGGGTGCCAGCAGGACAATGACTTGCTCGGCCAATGTCAGAAAGTCCCGGCTGTTCATGTGTTCATGCGCGGTCCAGCAGGCTCAGGCGAAACACGCAGACGTGCGTCGCCGGGCAATGTTCGAAAATGTCGTTGAACCAGCGTTGCTGACCTTCGAACATCGGCTCGGCGTCGAAGCCGGTCACATCGACGTCGATGATGATGTGGCGATCGTTGGCGATCTCCGGGTCGTCGTCTAGGAGACTGTCCGAAAAACAACCTCTCCATCTTACCCGGTTCGCCTAGCCC
>CAZFGM010000298.1:0-8626 GCA_964518515.1 uncultured Alcaligenaceae bacterium
TTTTTCTCCATCGGGCTTGTGACCCCCAGACATGGGAACGCTCAATCCCTTTCCTTATCTTATGCCCTGGTTAGTTTCTTGTACCGTATCCGGTGCGGCTGGTCCGCCTCGGCCCCGAGCCGCTGTTTGCGCTGGGCCTCGTAACTCTGATAGTTGCCTTCGCACCATACCGTTTTGCTGTCGCCTTCGAACGCGAGAATGTGCGTGGCGATGCGGTCGAGGAACCAGCGGTCGTGGCTGATGACCACGGCGCAGCCGCCGAAGTTTAACAGGGCTTCTTCCAGGGACCGCAGGGTATCGACGTCGAGGTCGTTGGTCGGCTCGTCCAAGAGGAGGAGATTGCCGCCGCCGCGGAGGAGCTTGGCCAGGTGGACGCGGTTGCGCTCGCCGCCGGACAAGTCGGCGACCTTGCGCTGCTGGTCGGGGCCTTTGAAATTGAAGCGGGCCACGTAGCCGCGCGACGCCACCTTGGTCTTGCCCAGCATCAGGTACTCGGCCCCGCCGGTAATTTCTTCAAAAACCGTCTTGGCGCCGTCGAGGGTGTCGCGGTTCTGATCGACATAAGCGGGCACGACGGTGTCGCCGACGCGCAGACGGCCGGCGTCCGGCTTTTCCTGGCCGACGATCATGCGGAACAGGGTGGTCTTGCCGGCCCCGTTGGGGCCGATGATGCCGACGATGCCGCCCTTGGGCAAATCGAAGTTCAAATCTTCCATGAGCAGGTTGTCGCCGTAGCCTTTCTTGACCCCCTCGGCGCGGACGACGAGGTCGCCCAGGTGCGGGCCGGGCGGAATTTGCAGGACCAGCTCGTCCTCGCGTTCCTCGTACTGCTGGGCGGCAAGTTTTTCGTAGGCGCCCAGGCGGGCTTTGCTCTTGGCGACGCGGGCGCGGGGAGCCATGCGCGCCCATTCCAGCTCGCGCTCGAGCGACTTGCGCCGCGCCGACGCTTCCTTTTCTTCCTTCTCCAGCCGCTTCCCCTTCTGTTCCAGCCAGGAGGAATAATTGCCCTTCCACGGGATGCCCCGCCCGTGATCCAGCTCCAAAATCCACTGGGCCACGTTGTCGAGAAAATACCGGTCGTGCGTGACCGAGACGACCGTGCCCGGATATTCCTGCAAGTGATGTTCGAGCCAGGCGACCGATTCGGCGTCCAGGTGATTGGTAGGCTCGTCGAGGAGCAAAAGATCGGGCCTTTCGAGCAGGACCTTGCACAGGGCGACGCGGCGGCGCTCGCCGCCGGACAGGGTATGAACCTTGGAATCGCCCGGCGGCAGCCGCATGGCGTCCATGGCAATCTCCAGCTGACGATCCAGCTCCCAGGCGTTGACCGCGTCGATGGCTTCCTGCACCCGGCCCAGCTCCTCGAGGAGCTTTTCCATCTTGTCCGCGTCGAGCGGCTCGGCGAGCTTGTTGCTGATTTCCTCATGGCGGTTCAGAAGGGCGCGGGTCTGGGCGACGGCCGTTTCGATATTGCCTTTGACGTCGCGCGTTTCATCTAGGCGCGGTTCCTGAGGCACGAAACCAATCTTGATGTTCTCCGCCGGGCGAGCGTTGCCGATGAAATCCTTCTCGACCAGGGCCATGACGCGCAGGAGGGTGCTCTTGCCCGCGCCGTTGCTGCCGATGACGCCGATCTTGGCGCCGGGAAAGAAAGCCAGCCAGATATCCTTGAGGACCTCGCGTTTGCCGTAGGCCTTGCTGAGGCGCTCGATCGTGAAGATATATTGTTCGCCCATGCACGAACTCGCCGCGGTTGTAGCCACAAGCTGCCGGCTTGTCGAAGCGCGGTCGCTTGCAAAACGTTCGTTGTGGAAAAGGTAAGGGTACCGAAGTCGGCGAAAGGCGTCAATCGGAGTGCGCCGCGACCTTGCTGGCCGGGTGCATAACGCTAGCCCGCTAGCCCGCCGCTGGTCAAAGCGCGGGTGGAAGTCCATTGCCTCTTTGCCGCGGCGGGATAGCGGGCTAGGCTAGCGTTAGGCACCTCCATGCCCAAAACACTAAATAGGAGCAGAGCCCAACGACCTTAGCGCCGCGGTTAAGTCGAAGCCATTCGCGTAATAATCCATGCCGGATTTAAGCTTGTCCAAGGCCGATGGGAAAGCCCAGAACTTTTCGTCGCCGGCAAGCAGTTCGACTGCCGTTTTACTTACCCAATAGTTTAGGCGCCGCCACCATCGGTGGGTGGATTTTGGGCCGTAACGGTTCCCAATCCATTCAAAGCTTGTTAGCGCCAGCCGATCTATGTCGCCGGCCCACTGGGAATTTAACATCGGCAATTGAGACCGCTCCATTGCTGTGTAGGGTCTGTGCCTGGAGTAAAGATTGAGCCATATCACCGAGGGATGGCCTGGTCCGAAGTAGGGATGGCTTGGGTCTGCTCCGGGGCTCTCTTCGCGCCAACCATGCCAGGGATTCGAGATCCATTCCGTGGTCCCGTTGTTTTTCAGAAGAGGAAGAGGGCCACCGGGTACATGCCAGATGGAATAACGACCGTCTTTGAGGTTTACCGCGATTGCCTCGGCCTTCCAACACCTGGGTCCGTTGGGAAGGAGAAAGGCGATTTCGCTGTCTTCGCTTAACCGCCGTATCAGGGAGGGAGCATCCTTCTCGTCAACGAACAAAGGAAGCCAAGGCATCGCGAACCTCCGCTGGGCCTAACACAGTTTGTAGGGAACGCCCTCCGTGACGTTCCCTGGTTGGCCTAATCCCCTCCCAGGCACAGAGGCCGTTCCCTACAGAAAATTGCCGTGGGGAAAGTAGTTCCTACTTGGAAAGGTTGGCCACGGGTTCATGCGGCTTTAGCCGGCGGCCGGCGAAGCGGCCCAGGGCGCGGCTCAGCCGCGTCAGCCAATCGGTGTCGGCGTTTATCACGGGGGGACGCCGGTCGCTGAGATTCGGACGAAAAACCAACAGCACCAAAAACGGCAAATACCACAGCACATAGACCCCGCCGTGGTCGGCATACCAGAACTGAATGCCGATCAGGACGGCCGCCGACAGGGCCATCACGTGGGCCAGGTTCTTCGGATACGGCCAACTGCAGGTGACCAGCACGAACGCCAGAAAAGCGACGAAGACGGGAATACGATAGCCGGGGTGCTTGTCGGTCCAGAAGCCTTCGATTTCCGGACCTGGTTTTAACCAGGGCTCCCACGCCGGCCAGGACAGGGCTTCGCGGACCGGGGCGGCCAAATCATCGCTGGCCAACAAGAGAATCCCGGTGGCCACCGCGCACAGGGCGCCGGTTGCCAGGACCGCGACGGCGAAACGCCCGACCCCGCGGCCCCAGAAAAAACTGAGCCACAACGGCAGCAGCAGGGCCGGAAAGTACGCCGTGCCCGCGGCCAGCCCCAGCAAGATGCCCGCCGTCACCGGCCAGCGATACGCCGCCAGGGCCCACACCACCAGCGCCACCGGCCAGATGTGATGCGCCTGCCCGACGTACAGGCCGGTATACGGCAGCATCAAATATAAGGTGGCCGCCGCCATGCCCGCGGCCACGTCCTGGAAATGCACGTAGCCGATGACGATCAAGCCGCTGACCACGGCCAGATGACACAGGATGGCAAAAGTTCGCTTGATCAGGAATTCTTCGTCCAGGACTTCGCCAGACCCCAGGGGAATCGGGTCCGAAGGGGCGGGAGCAACGGCTGGCGCCAGACCCGTGCGATCCGGGCGGAAGGCCACGGCGCTCAAACAGATAAACAGCGCCGCCGCCAGCCAGGCCAGGCCGCCGAAACTCAGATTGGGACTCAAGGCCGGTCGTTGCACCAATACCAGGTCGATCAAGCAGCGGACAAACAGGTAGCCCGAACCCAGCAGCAAGATCAGGTAGCCCAGGCCGAGAAAGCGCGTCGAGGTCCACGAGGTATGATGTCCTTGCAGGACCACGACCCCGGTCAGCCCGGTGGAAGGAGGCAGGAAGGCCTGGCTCGCCGTTTGCCCCACCAGGCTGGCCGCCTGCACCGCCTCCTTTTTCTGCCGCTGCTTGGCTTCCTGGATCACCAGAAAGCCCGGGACCAAAAGGAAAATCGTGACCACGTCCCAGTTGCGCATGCTCCAGCCACGCGCGAACTTGAAGAACAAGGCCACCCCTAACAGAAAGGAAAAGTAAAACCAGGTGGTCGAATTCGGCAAATTGAAGTCCCAGAAGATCGATGCCAGCACGGTCATCACGAATCTCGGCCCAGGTAAGGGTCCAAAGAGGACGGACCAGCCGGGAGCGAGTCCTGATCCGCGGCCTCAACCCATCAAACCCTGAAAATGTGCTTACCTAAAGGTTTACTGATTATATCGCCTGCCGGCCGTTCGTCACCAGGAAAGCGGAAAAAACCTAACGAAATGGCACAGGTGCAGGCCATCGACATCGCCACGGCCTATTTCGAAATCGGCTCGCTGCTGGCCCTAAAAGACGACCTCGCCCACTACAACAAGATCGTGGTGGCTCTCGCCGAGACGATCCGCCTGCTGTGCGCCGGAATGTCGCGCTTACCGACCATCAGGTTGTAAATCATGGTCCAGCCGGGCTGACGTCGGTGGTTTTTCCAGGAACTAACTCCACCTTGCTTGGACCGTCCCTGGGCAGGAGCGCTCGGGGTCCGTAGTGTTACCCAAAAATGGGGGTTTTTGAACCATGCCAGTTTTCCAACGTGCCTTGGAGACCAGTGAGCGCCTTGAAAAAGTGCCCCACAATTGAGGGGAAAATCGACAGGCTGCCCTTTTCTCCCTGGAGGTGAACTGTGACTGGGACGATTTCCTGGCGTGGACCATGGGCCAAAATGAGCAAAAAATGCGTCGCCACGAGAAAGTCCAAATTCGCAGCCAAACTCCAACGTCGCTTGCGGTTGCAGCCTGACGGAAAACCAAATGCACCCAAATCAATTATCCTTGAAGGCACGCGGATTTCCTTGAACCTCGTCGCCGCCGGCCGGTTCCAACACCGGCGGCGACGAGTCTTAAGTCAGGTTCACGCTCTGCTCGGGTTCACGCCTTCGCCTGTCGCCGCAGTTTCCACCGCCGCCACCGCGAGAGGGTGAGGCCGACGCCGCCGATGCCGAGCAGGGCCAGGCTCGAGGGCTCGGGGACAACCGTCGTGCCTGGGGACCCCGGCGGGCGGGTCGCGATGTTGAAGCCGGCGACTGCATCGAGTTCCGGGTCGGCATCAGACTGATCGAGGGAGATTTTACTTGTCCGGATGCCGTAGTAGCGGTAGGCGGTGGAGAACACGTACTCGCGCGTGTAGGCATTAACCAAGCCGAACTCCGTGCTGCCCCCCCGATAAATGATCGACGGGTCCGTTCCGTTGAAGGTGTAGGTGGGCATGCCAAAGCCGCCGCCGTTAATGCTGAAGGCGGTCACGTCGGAGAGCAGCACGAAGTTGTCTCCGTCGTGGCTGCCCCACACGCTGTACTCCATCACGTCCTGCGCCACAAAGTTGGTCGTGATCAGGCCGCCGAAGTAATGATCCTGATGGGTGTATAGACGCAGGCTGTCGAAGGCCGTGCCCATGTCCCAGATCATCATGGCGAAGCCGGAGTCGCCCCGGTTGGCGATCCCGTCCGTCAGGTCGGGACCGGCACCTAGGTCGAAGATGTAGGTGCGCTGGCCGTCGAAGGCAGTGCCTGCCGGGCCATTCAGCCCCGAGCCGCCAACCCCGGCGACCGAGGGGTGAGCACCGGCGACCAAGTGGCTTCCGAAGGTCAGCCCCGAGCTCCCGGCTGAGGGAGCAACCCCCAGATCGTAAATCGGCGCAGCCCGCGCCGTGCCCCCCAGCACCAGCCAAAGCACGACGGCCGATGCGCACCCGGCCTGCCAACAAAATCGATAACTTCTTTGCATGTACGATCCTCCTACGCTACTAGCTAGCTAGCTAGTAGGCGAAGCCGTACGCACTGAGGCGTGGGGGCCTCGCAGCCTGGGGCACCGCAAACACCTCGAAGGTGTGGACACCGTCGAGTCCCTTCCTTGCTAGCAAAAAGCGGGCCAAAGCTCATATTGACGCAAGATCGCCTCCAGCGCCTCCGCCGGCGAGACTCCGCCGCCGCCCAGTACGTCAGAGTCCTCTCGTGGGACGAATATTCGTTCCATGGAACGAATGGAACGAATTAACTTGTTTGCAATCAATGGCTTGCAACATTATTCTTTTGGGGATATTGGCGTCCAGGATGACCCGTATCATGACAAGGAGCGCTCCGGATAACCAAAGATGACGCGCCCGACAAAAGTCCTTCTTTGGAGAAACCACCCTCAGAAACACTGATCCCGAGTTTCTGAGAAATCGACTTTTGTCGGGCGCGTCAAAGATGTTAATCACGGTTCCGCCGGGCTGACGTCGGTGACCCGTTCACCTTCCTGACGCAAACTGTCAACCACCGTTGACACCCACCGTCCACGCGTCGGACAAAAGCGGCGCTGGCGTGCCAGGTAGGGGTGTGGAATGAAACGAATCGGTTCAAGATTTATTTCGGCCGCGCCAAGTGAAAATCATGGTCCAGCCGGGCTGACGTCGGTGATCTTGGCCTTGGGCTGGGCCAGATCGACCTTGACGACCTGGTCGGTAACGGCGTCGCCGATGTTGCCGGCCGTGTCCAGGGCCGACACCTTGACGAAGAATTGAAATGGCACGCGTTCCGGCATGGTCCAGACGTAGCGGCCGGCGTTGGCGTGATTCTGCACCATGGGCGACCAGGGGCCGGCGGTCTGCTCGGCATAGGCGATGGTGATGGGCTGTTTGTGCAGGTTCTTGTCGCGGGCCGACCAGGTCACGGTCAGCTTGCCCTTGTCCTCGCCCTGGCCGACAATGACGTTGAAGAGCTGCACGACGGGCTTGGTCAAGTCCACCTCGACCCAAATTTGCGGGCGGTCGCCGATCTGCGGCGGGCGGAGGCCGAGGCCGACGCCGCTCTTGGCGAGCAGGGTGAAGCCGTAAACGCCTTCGCCGTTGACCTCGACGATCAAAGCTTTCTGGTTGGCTTCCTCGCCGGTGCGGGGAGGTTGCTTGTTCCAACTCCGCCCGTCCTGGGTGTACCACAATTCGAGAGTGGATATGCCGCTCGGGCCGACTTCCCGCAGATCGAAGTTGAGGGTGACACGCTTGCTGTTGACAAAGCGGCAGACCTCGCCGGGGCCGGGTCCGCCGAAGAGCTGGGGATTGGGATTGCCGATCTGCGGGTTGAGATTGCCCGCCAGGCTGACCGAGGTGGCGGCCTCGCCCCAGTTGCCCGCTCGATCGCGGGCCCGCAGACGCACCTCGATGATGCCGTTGCTTTGCGGGTTCCAGTAATATTGCGTCGCCCCCGGCTGCACCGGCAGCATCAACCACTGCCCGCCCGGCGGCCGGTATTCCAGGCGCAGGGCATCGGCCAGGGCCAGGTCCAGGTTGTCGTCGCCGATGTGCCAGGCCACGCCCACCTCGCCGATTCGCGTCGGCAGCGGCTGCACCTGGATCAGCGGCGGCTGCGTATCCACCACCACCTTCAGGCTCGGCTGCGCCCCCGCCATGGTCGGCGGAAACATCCGGCCGTCAGCCTCCACCTGCTGCACGGCGAACCAGTAATAGCCGTCGCGGTCGGTCGAGAAGCCGAAGTAACCTTGCTCCGGCGGGGCCGACGCGGACGCCTGCCAGTTCCGCCCCTGGTCGGTGGACACAAAGAGGTTGAGCTGTTTCGGCCGGGGCCCCTGCCCGGTCTGGAAGGGGATGCGGAACTGGCGGTAGCGCGCGTAGATGATGCCGCCCGCGGTTTCCTGGCCCGGGGCGGCGGGCAACAGCAGCCCCCAGCCCGTCAGCAATCCAAGGAGCACGGACAGCTTCCGCATGGGAGGTTTCTCGATCGGCCGTCCGCGGCAAAAGAAGGGCCGCCCCTGGCAAGGTTGGACCCTGAGGGCGGAACGTCTCCGCGGACTTTCCTCTTTGTCATCGTCGGCGAAGCGGGCAAACTTGAGAAAAAAGGAGCGTCGGAAGAAGTCCACAGGTCGGGTAAAAAGGGCTGGCCGGAATGCACCGTTTGCATTTCGCGCAATCCTGTCGCTTCCCGTTAGCGCACGCAGGATCCCTGCAATCGCAGCACCACTACGCCCCGCGAAAACGGCTGAGGGAATTGCAAGCGATCCGCGTTTCTGCCACAATAGGAAACCTGGTTACAAACCTGGAGAAAGGGCGGCAATGAAACTGTTGGCAAAATCCCCAAGGACCCGGCTGCGACGTTTCCGTAGGGCAAGCGGCCTCGCTGGCTCTGCGACAGGAGACGAACAGCGCCAAGATGTCCCTTGCGGACGGGGATCGAAGGATGTTTTCCCCGATGGCTTCCCTTTGCCCCCAGCGGGGCCAAGGGCAAGCGCGGCGGTTTGCCCTACGGGATCAACCGCCGTCCGCGGTGCCATAACAATGGCGCTCTTCCTTCTCCTCGCCGGCTTTTTACTTTTTGCACACGGTTGCCACGGCGATGAAGATACGGAATTGCTTGCTCCGCTGCGAATCTGGGCGTCAGCCAACGAGTGGGGGGCCGGAAGCTCCGGAGGAGAAATTCTGGCCAACGCCAAGGGAGCCGGGAAGTCATCGTGCCCCCGGGCCGACAGGGCTTTGCAACGAATTAGTAGGTCGGGCTTTCCAGCCCGACCTGAACCGCCC
>CAZFGM010000299.1:0-8600 GCA_964518515.1 uncultured Alcaligenaceae bacterium
TCGCCCAGCTGCAGGGAGTCGAGGTCATCAATTTGAACGAGCTGGCCAACGCCCTGAAACTGGTGGCCTTGCCGGGCGAGACCTTGCGAATTCGCATCGTCAAACAAGGGGACCAGGTGGGCCAGGGAGTCGGCTATCTGGACGACGGCACCATGGTCGTGGTCGAACAAGGCCGCGGGGCCATCGGCCAGGAAGTGACCATTACCGTGACCAGCGTGCTGCAAACGCCGGCCGGGCGGATGATCTTCGGCCGCATCGACGAACGACCGTGAATCAGGGATCACGAATGTTTTCTGACTACTGACCCCTGACCCCTGATTCCTGATCCCTGAACGGAGTGGAGGCTGTGGTCAAGTGCTGGACCGTGCCGCTGCTTGGACTTGCCGCCGCCCTGGGGATGGCGGCGTTGGCTCAGACTCCCAACGCGAAAACCGCTCAGGGCGGCGATATTGAAATCATCGAGCGCCTCAAAGTCGCCCGCCGCGATTATCAACGCACCCTCGAGCAGCTCCGCACCCATTACCTCAAGGCCGGCGACCTCGAACGGGCCAAGTGGGTTGAGGAAGAAATCCGTGGCTTTCATCTGGTTCCCCACCATGCCTACCGCCCCGAGCTCGACCCGCCCCATCCCAATCTGCAGGGCAACACCAACGTCGTCGAGGCCAACAAGCTGTACACCGAGGCCGCGCAATTCAAGGACAAGGGCTGGGGCACCGATTACCTGCTCAACCAGCGGCGGGCCGAAATCCTGTTCCAGAAAATCCTGACGCAATATCCCCAGAGCAACAAGATTTCCGACGTCGCCTACCAGCTCGGCGATCTCTACGAAAGCAGGGCTTTCCGCCAGTACAAGCGGGCGGCGGTGTATTTCGAGCGCTGCTTCCAATGGAACCCGACGACCCAGCTCGACGCCCGCCTGCGCGCCGCCCGCCTCTATGACCGCCAGCTCAAAGAGCGCGGCCGGGCCATCGAGTTGTACCGCGAGGTGACCACGCACGAAACCGACCCGCGCCGCATCCAGGAAGCCAGCAAACGCCTGGCCGACCTGAGCGCCCGGTAAAGGATGGTCGCTTTTTTCCCTGGATTCGAAATCCACTCACCCTGGTTTGTTCGTTGGCGAAGCGCCTGCCGGTATCACACCGCTCCCTTGGGTTGCCGGGATTTGCCGCGACCCGGAAATCCCGTCCACTCCATCCACGCCTTAAGCACCGGCTTGACGGCAAACGGAATTATCTTCGGTTAATAAGAAAGGTCCAGTTTGTTGCAGGCTGACGTTGCCCCTGTGGCGGGGAATTGATCGGTACGGAGCGCCGGGTGTTTGTAAACTAGGAAATGATAAGGCGTTACAACGCCGCGCCGTACCGATCAAAGGCCTTCGGAAAATTGATCGGTTCGGGCGGAGCGTGGATGTGACCATGGGTTTTTCCTTTGCGGCCTGGCCCTGCTTGGCCTGGCGGCGTCGCCGGAAAAGTACGGATTAAATTCCTGGGGGCCCCTGAAAACCGCCGGAGGCGGGCGGCGATTTCCTCGGCCAGGCGCTTTCCGCCTCAACCTGTCCAAGCCGGCGGCAAAGAAACCCAAGACTCGGTTGGTTCACGCCAAAATCTCCCGCACCACATTGCCGTGCACGTCGGTCAAGCGGTAATCGCGGCCCTGGAAACGGAAGGTCAGCCGGGTGTGCTCGAAGCCCAAGAGGTGCAGGATGGTGGCTTGCAGGTCGTGGACGTGGACGGGGTTTTGGCCGACGTCGAAGCCGAGATCGTCGGAGGCGCCGTGGGTGTAGCCACCCTTGACGCCGCCGCCGGCCAAAAAGAGGGTGAACGAGAAGGGGTGATGGTCGCGGCCGAGGTTGGCGCTGCCGGCGGTGCGGCCTTCGCGGAAGGGCGAGCGGCCGAACTCGCCGCCCCAGATGACCAGGGTCTCGTCGAACAGGCCGCGGCCCTTCAGGTCGCGGATCAGGGCGGCCACCGCCCGGTCCATGCCGCGGCACTTGGTGACCAGGCCCTGCGTGATCGCCTCGCCCGGTCCGGTGCCGTGGAAGTCCCAGCCCCAGTCATGCAGTTGCACGAAGCGCACGCCCTGCTCAACCAGGCGGCGAGCCAGGAGGCAGTTATTGTTGAAGCTGGAAGCGCCGGGCTGGGCGCCGTACATGTCGAGGATGTGCCGCGGCTCGCGCGCGATGTCCATCACTTCGGGCACGGCGGTCTGCATGCGGAAAGCCAACTCGTACTGGGCGATGCGCGTGCGGGTCTCCGGGCTGCCCAACTCCTGGGCTTGCAGGTCGTTCAACTCGCGCAGGGCGTCGAGGCTGAGCCGGCGCATCGACCGGTCCATGCCCGGGGGGTTGGACACGTACAGAACCGGGTCGCCTTGCGAGCGGCACTGGACGCCCTGATAGACGGAAGGCAGAAAGCCGCTCGACCAGTTGCTGTTGCCGGCGCTGGGGAAGACGCCGCTGGAGACCAGGACGATGAACCCGGGCAGGTTCTGACTTTCCGAGCCGATGCCGTAGGTGACCCACGTGCCCATCGACGGCCGGCCGAACTGCGGCGAGCCGGTGAAGAGCAGCAGCTCGGCCGGGGCGTGATTGAACTGGTCCGTGAACATCGACTTGATGAAGGTCACGTCATCGACGACCGTGGCGATGTTCGGGCAAGCCGCCGATACCCAGGCCCCGCAGCGGCCGAACTGGGCGAACGGCTGCGGCGTGCCGAGCAGCTTCGGCACGCCGCTGGTGAAGGCGAAACGCCGGCCGCGGAGGAATTCCTCCGGGCAGTTTTGACCGTTGCGGCGCACCAGCTCCGGCTTGTAATCGAACAGGTCCAGGTGCGGCGGCGAGCCGGCCATGTGCAGGTAAATGACGTTCTTGGCCCTGGGCGGGAAGTGCGGCGGCCGGGGGGCCATGGGATTGGTTTCCGCCCGGTCGGCAGCGGCCTTGTCGCCCAAGAGCGCCAGAGCCAGCCCGCCCAGGCCGAGCGAGCCGGTCCGCAGAAAGTGGCGGCGGGTGATGTTTTGCAGCCGTTGAAAATGCGGAGTCATCATTACCCTCTGAATAAATGCAATCTATCCCCTGTCCCTTGGTTTCCCTCATTCTAAGGTCCAACCCCAGGGACCGCAATTGGGCAGATAATTTTTCCGCCGCGAGCGGGATGGATTGAGAAATTATTTAGCCGGCGAGCTTGCTCGCCGTGGAGTGGATGCTGGCCGCGGCGAGCAAGCTCGCCGGCTAAATGAAATGCCTCAATTTGCGCCGCGTGGGGTATAACACGACAGCGCGAGATCACTTTTCGTATTCCAAAGTTCCCAGAATTCGGGCTTCGCTGGCTTGCGAATCACCCGAATTCTGGGAAATCGATCCCGCGCTGTGGTTAACAGACCAAGGGCGACGCCGTTGGCCTGGTCGCTGCCGGTGTGAAGGGGGCTGGAAATAAATTTTCGTTCTAAAAGCCGGTTCCCGGCGGCGGGAAATTCTGGCCAAAAGCGCGTTGATACAAGGTCGTCACCGTCTGCCGGGCTTCATTCCAATAGCGGCTGCGGGCCAGGCGCTCGAGCTGGCCGGAAACGCGCTCTAGGTCCTGGGACTCGGCGAAGGTCACCCCGGCGCGGCGAAACAGCGGATCGTCGCGCAATACCCACAGCGGAATGGCCGTGCCGGTTTCCAGGTACCGGCTGGTCAATTGCAGGCCCACTACCTGGTGGGTTTCCAGATCGACCAGGCAGGCGCCGGCAGTGTTTCCCAGCCAGCCGCAGTCATGCCGCAGGAACTGGACCGGGCCGAACTGGAAGGTGCCGCGGAGTTGTCCAGGCTGCACGCGCTTGACATTGTACACATCGCGGAAAATCCGGGCGATGGCCTCGGGCTCGTTGCGGCGGGTGTCGCCCACGGGATAGCCGATCTGGTACACGGGCCGGCCTTCCAGGTTTTGCGGCGGCTGGGCCGCCACGGCCAGAGGCATCGGCGCCGTGGCGTTGCCCTGGTTGGAAGGAGGTTCCACTTCCAGGACCGCCAGGTCATAGGTGTCGTGAACGCCGATCACGCTGCGGATGCGGAAACCGGCGCTGGACACGCGTTGATATTCGGGGCGGTAATCCATCCACGAGGTGATGCCGGGCCGGAATTGCCAGGCGTTGCCCTGCGGCTCAATGAACACTTCGGCGATCCGGCGCGTGGTGAGCAAAGTGGTTTCGTTGACCAGAAAGCCGGTGCCGACCCAATCGAATTCCGGATGGCCGAAGAGCTCGATACGGCCGACGCCGCGTTGGGCCATTTCAATTTCTTCACGTTGATCTTCGAGCAGGTTCCAGAAGGCGGGTACCGGCGCCAGGCGGTTGTTGTCCACCAGCACCGCGGGCCGGCCGTAAAGCAGCACCACGCATTCCAGCCCGAGCCGTTCCTCGGCGGTCAGGTTGGGGGTCGTGGTCTGGGCGATTTTTTCCAGGCTCACCGCGCCGGCTTCCAGCAGATTGCCCAGGGTTTCCCGCTGCTGGCCCCGGTCCGGTTCGCCAGCGGTCCGGCCGAATTCGCTGTCCACCACGGTCACGGTGGCGGTTTCGGTTTCGCCGGTTTGGGCCTCGCGGACGCCGCGGCGCAGCACCGCCCGCACCTGGGCCGGCTCCTGCCAGCCGCGCAGGTCCTGGCGATCTTGGCGCACGATGTGGGCCACGTCATCCAGGCGGTCGCCGAATACTTCCCGGGTCCGTTGCACCAACCATTGATTGCGATCCATGAATCAACCTCCTGTGTAAGGTGCGCCGCCGGCGTCGCCGCGGGCGGCAGGGCCGAATTCCTTCTAATTTGACGGGTTCGTAGTGCGGGCTTCCGCCCGTGGATCGGGGATAACGGGCTGAAGCCCGCACTACAAACCCGGAGCTACAAAAACAAAAAACTCCGCCGATCGCGAGATCGCGGAGGTGGGATGTCGGCCTGGAGCCCGAAAAACCGCGGCCTTGACGTGAATCCGGCATCCTGCTGCGCTTCCCGCAAAGGGGGAAATCTCCCATCCTGCTTCCCCCTTCTTATCCATGGGGAATTATATTAATGATCTGTCTTATCCTGTCAAGCGAAATTTTGGAGATTGCCCACGCTTCCTTCTCCGGTTATTCTTCACGGCCGCTTACCGTTCGCTCCTTCCCAAATCTTTGGCGGTCTGCCTTGCTCCTCCATATTTCCAGGGTTTGCCGTGGACAGATCCCCACCCGAACGCTATGACCGGCGTGAATATCGGCCAAAGGAGAAATGGTGGACTCCCGTTTAGCCGCCGGCCTCGGGCCAGCGGGGACAGGAAACTGTCTCAAACCCAAGCTGTTTTTCCCCGGCGGACACGCATCCGCGCCGGCCCGAGGCCGGCGGTTTAACGGTGCCACACCCCCCTGCGCTAACCTCATGAAGCGATTTCCCCTGCTGGGGATTGTATTCCTGGCCCTGGTCCCCACTCCCGCCGCGGCGGCCGAGCCGCCGCCCTGGTTGCCGCGCTACGACCTTAACCTCCGCGTCGATACCCAGCAGCGCCTGGTCACCGCCCGCCAACGCATCACCTGGATCAACCGCCATCAAAGGCCTGCCAAGGAACTTGTCTTCAACGTCCATGCCCGTTACACCATTCCCGACAAAGACGTCGGCCTGCTGGCCAAAATGGTGGAACTCCTTCGCCTGGCTCCCAGCGAAGCGCTCAGCTTCGACGGCCCGGCTCTGGAAATGCAAAAAGTCCATGTTTTTACCTCTCTTTCCCCTGGGCAGGATGACGTGGCCGATGGACAGCGAACTGCGGACATTCATTTCGCCAAAGATAATCCCACCGCTCTGGTGGTCCCCTTGCCGCGCGAGGTGGGCCCCGGCGATGCGGTGACGGTCGAGCTGGTGTTCACCGTCAAGGTGCCCTTTAAGAAAGGCCGCTGGGGCCAGTGGGCCGGCGTCACCACCCTGGCCCAGTGGCTGCCCGTCTTGGCCTTTTACGACAACCAGGGCTGGCAGCCGGCGCCGTTCATTCCCTGGCACCAGCCGTTCTTCAACGAGGCCGGCATTTACAGCGTCACCCTCACGGCCCCCGCCGACCAGAAAATCGCCTGCACCGGCTCCATTCAGCAATCCCTGGACCTGGGCAACGGCTGGAAGGACCACCACGTTGCTCCGACGGTTGCCCGCGATTTCGCCTTGATTTGCAGCAACCGTTTCCAGGAATTCGAGGGCCAGGCCGGCCCGGTCAAAATCCGCGTCCTGGCCTTGCCGGAACACGAATACTACGCCCGCGAATTCGTCAAGATCGCCGCCGAAGCCATCCCCGCTTACAGCCGCTGGTTCGGCCCTTTTCCTTACCCGCAATTCACTATTGTGGAGTCCTATTTCGGCTGGAACGGCAACGAGTGCGGCGACCTGGTCATGATCGACGAACGCATGTTCAACATGCCGCACGCCGCCCGCAACTTCCTCGACTACCTCGTCTCCCACGAAATCTGCCATCAGTGGTGGTACAACGTCGTCGGCACCAACGGTTACGCCGAGACCTGGATGGACGAGGGACTGGCCACCTACTTCAGTCACCGCCTGATCACCCAGAAACAAGGCAAGAACAACGAGCTGTTGACTTTTCCCGCTGCTCTGAAATGGCTGCCCAACATCCATCGCGACGACTATCGCAACTACGGCCTGCTCGGCGTGGTCGGCCGCGGCGACGCCAAGCCCACCATCTCCAAGATGGATGACTTCGGCCATCTCGCCAACTTGTCGGCCATCACCTACGACCGCGGCAGCAAGATCGTCGGCATGATCGAGGAGCGCCTGGGCGAGGCCGCCTTCCTCGATTTCATGCGGCGCATCTACGCCAAGTACCAGTTTCAAATCCTGCGCGTGGCCGACTTCCAGCGCGAGCTGGAGGAATACACCGACCGGTCGTGGCAGGATTTTTTCCAGAACTGGCTGTTCAGCACCGCCGCCTGTGACTGGAGTGTGGACAAGGTGGAAATGCCCCGGCGGCCCCTGGTCGGCAAAGCCCGCCACCGCCAGGAACCCACGCGCGTCGTCGTCCATCTCCGCCAGCACGACAAGTGCAACGAGCCCTGCGTTCTGGGCATCTGCCTGGACGGCGGCGACGGCTATCAGATCCGCATCCCCATCCATCCAGAGTTGCCGCACCTGGATATCCCCGAGGTGCATGCCTGCGTGGATTCGAGGGTGAATGCCGGGGGCCAAGCCGTGGTCAAAGTCGAGCTGGACTTACCCTCCGCGCCCACGCAGGTCAGCGTCGATCCGGACAACGTGCTCTTGGACCGCAACCCGACTAACAACCACTGGCGGCACCGCCTCCGCTGGCGCTTCACCCCGCTGTACACCATGCTCGAGGAGATTGACGTTACCAACGCCTACGACCGCTGGAACGTCATTGCCGGCCCATGGGTGTACAGCGCCTCCTACAGCGATCCGTGGTATTCGCGCTCGCCCATGATGGGCTTGCGGGCCGGCGTCTATCGCACGCAGCAGTTTTCCGGCGGCGCTTACCTGGCCTACCGCACTGACGACAGCAACGTCATCGCCGGCGTGGATGCCGTGCTGGATCATTTTCCCTGGCCGCGCACTCAGGTCGGCATCAACGTCGAGCAAAGTCTACTGACGATCGGCCACGACTCGGTATCGTGCAGCCGCGGCGTCCTCTACGGCCGCTACATCCTCACGTACGGCAGCAGCTTTTACCTGCCGCCGTTCGAGTACGTCGAGACCTTCGGCAACATTCAAAACCGCTGCCTGCCCCTGCCGCGCCATCCAGCGGGCGGCGACCTGTTCAACGAGCAATACGCCCTCGGCATCCATTACCACAAGAATTTCCTCACCCCCTACTGGGACCCCGAAGGCGGCCTGGCCCTCGACGCCACCTACCGCGGCGGCCTGCCCATCGGACCCGACGACGGCTTCCACCAGCTCTTCGGTGAGGTGTCCTGGGTCAAGAAATTTCCCGACCCGTTCGGCAATTTGTCCGACCTT
The DNA here is from genome assembly GCA_964518515.1 of uncultured Alcaligenaceae bacterium. GTDB lineage: Bacteria > Planctomycetota > Planctomycetia > Gemmatales > Gemmataceae > CAZFGM01. Next base: position 7,973 of record CAZFGM010000299.1, read on the forward strand.
CCCCTCCTGGCCTGGCTGACCGATACGCGTCTGGCCTTCCGTCTGTTCGGCGCCGCCGCGGTTCCCGACCGCGGCCTGTTTTTCTCCCTGGGCGGCGGCGACCACTTCCGCGGCTTCGATCTCAGCGAGCGCCAGGGCAGCCTCGCCTGGACCGGCAGCGTCGAATGGCGCATTCCGCTGGCGTGCGACCTGACCTGGGACGTTTGCGACCACTTCCTTGGCCTGCGCAATATCTACGTCGCCCCCTTCTACGACGTCGGCGACACCTACCTCCACGGCCGCTCGCTCGGCCCCGTCGCCCACGCCGTCGGCCTCGGCCTCCGACTCGACATCGCCTGGCTCAACCTCATCGAACGCACCATGGTCCGTATCGACGTCGCCAAGACCGTCAATGCCGACAGCCCGGTCCAGTTCTGGTTCGGCATCCGCCATCCGTTTTAAGGGACCGCCGAATTGGTAGAGTCCACCCGTAAAAAGTTGCAGGCCATCCCTTTTGACCAGGGGAGGAAAAATGATTGTCACGGCGCCGCAAAGGCGGTATGGTGACGAAAGATTTGCGGGCGTAATTCAGTGGTAGAATGCCAGCTTCCCAAGCTGGACGTCGTGGGTTCGAATCCCATCGCCCGCT
>CAZFGM010000300.1:0-8598 GCA_964518515.1 uncultured Alcaligenaceae bacterium
GGCGGGGACCTTGTGGCCGACTTCCATAGCTTGCGGCACACGTTCATCACGAACCTGGCCAACGGCGGGGTTCATCCCAAGGTGGCGCAAGACTTGGCCCGGCATAGCGACATCAACCTGACCCTTTCGCGTTACAGCCATACGGTGATGGAACAGCGGTCCGATGCCCTTGAAGCCCTGCCGGACCTGTCCAGGGCTTTCCAGGAAGGTTTACGGGCCACGGGAACGGAGGATGCCCAAACCGACCCCAAAAAACTTGGCGTCCAGCTTGGCGCTTTTGAGGCGATTCCTGTGGACTCCGGTAGGCGCGGGAGAATGAAAGGCCCAGGCGAGAAAGCCCCGAAAATCCTTGGGAAAATGCAAGAATCCGCAACAAAACCCGATTACGCCCGGAGGGACTCGAACCCCCAACCTATGGTTCCGAAGACCATTGCTCTATCCAGTTGAGCTACGGGCGCTGGCACGAAGAGTTTCGGGGTCCTCTGGCATTATCCAAGTTGGCGCCGGCCAGTACAAGAGGAGGCCGGCGGTTCCTCGGGAAAAGCCTTGAACTTTCCTCGGCGGGCGAGAACAATGATGCCGGGAACTCGCCATGAATCCCCTCGAGTGGTACAACTTCGTCAAGGAACTCCTGAACTGGGATGCGGAACGGATCGCCGCGTTCTGGACGGGCTGCGGCGTGACCCTGCTGTTGGGGTTTGTGGCCATCTTGTTGTATCGCCGCTTCGTCCGCCGCCGCGGAAGGGAGCAGGCCCTGGTCAAGGTCGTGGAGTTGACGCGGGAAAAGGCGGAGCTGCAAGCCCGAATCACCCGCCTGGAAGCCGAAGCGCACAGCCGCGAGCTGGAGCTGCATAAACTCCAGCAGACGAGCGAGAATCAGCAGCGGGAAATTCAGGTTTGCCAGAAACAGCGCCACGAGCTGGAACTGGGGCAAAGCGGCCTGGACAAACAGGTCAAAACCGTGGAACTTCACGGCCAGGCCGCCCGCCAGGAAATCAGCCACCTGCAAGTGCAATGCCAGAACCTGAAGCAAATCCAGGAGGGCATGGCCTCCAAGATCACTCAATTGGAAGAAGAAAAAAAACAACAGCGCAAGAAAGAAGTGCGGATGCTGCTGGCGGGCAAAAGGCTGGTGGCCGAGCGCAACCGTTTGCAGCAGGATTGCCAAGAGATGCAAAGCCAGGTCCAGGTCCTGGGCCAGGGTTGTGAGGAATTGCAGGAAGAAATCGGCCGGCTGGCAAGCGGCCGGCAAGACCTGGAATCCTCCCTGGGTCATGCTCGCGACGAAGTCAACCTCCTGACCGGCCAGGTCCAGGCCATCCAGGAGCAGATGCGGAGCGTGACGGAGCTGGAGGGCAAGATCTGGGAACGGCCGGTCGAGGGCCCGGTGCCGGCGTTTCGCCCGCTGGCCGAGCGCCGCGCCCCCATCGTGGCCATCGCCAACCTCAAGGGCGGCGTCGGCAAGACCACGCTCACCGCCAACCTCGGCGCCGCCTTGTGGGAGGAGGGCAAGCGCGTCTTGCTCGTGGACCTGGATTATCAAGGCTCGCTGACTTCGCTGTGCTTGCCGGAACAGGACATCGCCGATTTGAAGGGCGCCGGCAGATTGGTCCACAAATTGTTTCAACCCGGAGGAAACACGAACGAAACCTTCAACTCCTGCCGCACCCGCATCGGCCAGTCGCAGGGATTTCTCCTGGCCACCAACGATAAGCTCGCCGACGTGGAGATGGAGGCCATGTCGAATTGGCTCCTGGACGGCAATTGCCCGGACATCCGCTTTACCCTGCGCGAGGTCCTGCACTCGCCCCAGGTGCAGAACGAGTTTGACGTCATCTTGCTCGATTGCCCGCCGCGTCTGACCACGGCGTCCATCAACGCCTTGACGGCCTGCGACTACGCGCTGATTCCGGTATTGCTGGACGTGACCTCGGCGGAAGCGGTGCCGCGCTATCTGGGGTGGTTGAAGGTCCTCAAGGCGACGCCGCTGTGTTCACAGTTGTCGATCCTTGGAGTATTGGCCAACCGCGCCCATTACTACAAGGAAGACCTGGTTTCGCGGGAACGCGTGGTCTGGGACGAGCTGCCGAAAAAATGTCAGGACGTTTGGGGCGGGCGGGTGTACCACTTTGCCACGATTTTCAAGGAGGAGGGCCAGTTTGCCGAGTCGGCCCGGCGTCATACCTTTGCCGCCCTGTCGCCGCGTTTGAAGCCGTTCTTCTTGGACCTGGTCCGCGAATTCCACCGGAGAATCAAATCTCATGAAAGTCGGTGACTTGCAAGCGTTCTTGAAAAACCTCGGGGCGCCTTTGCTGAGCCTGGGCGTTAGTCAAAGCGTCCGCGCCGACCTGGAACGTCTCGCCGCGCTCCTCGAGCCGTTCCAGGCCCTGACGCTTCCCCAGTTGGGCGATTTTCTGGTCAAGGCGGAGGAATACCAGCGCACCGGGGTATTGCCGGCGACCGGTTCGCGGGCCCGGACCAAGGTTCCCAAGGCCGGTCCCCTTTCCATCGCCGAGGCCGCCAAGCGCGTGCTGGCCCTCTACGAGCGGGCCGCCGATCCGGCCCTGCAATACGCCGAGATCGAAGCGGAAATCAACAAGCTGGACAAGGCCCTGAGCAAGGATCAACTGCTGGCCGTGGCCAAGGAGGCGGGCATCAGCATCCCGCTGAAAACCAAGAAAGTGGCCGTCGAGGAAATCAAGCGGAAAATCACCGAACGCAAGGGGAGCTTCGAACGCACGCAGTTCCGCGACGGCCCGGCGTTGAGGTAGCAGGCACACTCCGTGTGCCGTGGCAAGCGACGGCACACGGAGTGTGCCTGCTACGGCGTCCACGCCAGGGCCCGGATTTCGCCGAACTCGCGCGGCAGTTTTTCCCACGATCCGCCTTGATCGTGCGAGCGGTAGATTTCGCCGCTGACACTGCTGGCGTAAATCCGGTTCGGGTCGGCCGGATGGACGGCGAAGTTCCAGATGGTGCTGTTGGGCCGGCCCGGCAGGGCGACGGGCGTCCAGGTGGCGCCGCCGTCCCCCGATCGGCCGATGGCGCCGGCGCTGCCCGGCGGGGCGTCGCCGTTGCCCAGAAAGACGATCTCCGGATGGCCCACCGGCTGGGCCAAGGTCCGGCAATACGCCCAGGGCATCGACTGTTCGATGTGGAGCGGCTTCCAGGTTTCGCCGGCATCGGTGCTCAGGTTCAGGTCATTGTTGGTGGCGGCCAAAAGCCGGCCGGGACCGGTCCAGGCCAGGGCATGGATGTCGCGCGAGCTCAGGCCCTGGCCCGTGGCGTGCCAGTTTTCCCAGTCTTGACTGCGATACAGGCCGTCGATCTCCACGCCCGCCCACCAGCTTTCCCCAGAGGCCGGATCGACCAGCAGGCTGGTGACGCGGGTGAACATGATGCGCGGACAATCCTGGACCATCTTGACGCTGGCTTCGGCCCAGGTCTGGCCGCCGTCGGCGGTGCGGTACAGGCGGGCCGGGCAGGCGCCCACGACCATGATCTTCGGGTTGTGGGGGGAAATGAGGATCGACCAGATTTGCCGGCCGCTGAGCAGCGGGGCGCGGAGCCGTTCCCAGTTTTCCGCCCCGTCGCGGCTGACAAGCACCCCTTGTTCGCTGCCCAAAAAAAGCGTGCGCGGATTTTCCGGATGCACCGCCAGGGCCCGGACGTGGCATTCCACGAACATGACGTTGGCGGCGCGGCTGAAGCTGGCCCCGCCGTCCAGGCTGCGCCACAAGCCCTCGCCAATCGTGCCGACATATAGGCGATGGGTCATGATATTCTCCACAAAGAAAAATTGCCAATTGCCAATTGCCAATTACCAATTGCCAAATGCAAATTGGGAGAAGAGTATCTTCACTTGGCAATTGGCAATTGGCAATTGGTAATTGGTAATGGATCTTCTTTTTTTGGCTAGAGATTCTTCTTATCCCGATTTGTCTTCGCGCTGGCAGGGCAAATCCGCCAGGCTATCGCATCCTGGCGGCAGCTCGGCTTCCTCCACCACCAGCACGGGAAAGCCGTCCTTGATGGGGAACTTCAGGGCGCAGCGCTCGCACACCAGCCGGCCGTCCTCCAACAGCAACCGCGTCCGGCTCGGGTTCAACGGACAACGCAGAATGGCCAACAAGTCGGGACTGATCATCGGCTAACCTCCCTGACGCTTACTTCAGGGCTCGCGAGGGATTTTTCGGGCGCTAAACGCAAGCCGGGCGGAAGAATTTTTGGGCGCTAAACGCAGGCGTGGCAGATGGACCGCCCCGCCAGTCAAATCTGGTAGACTCCCGTCGAACTTAGAGCCAGCAAACTCCGGCCACTCTCCATGGGCTAGTCCACCCGTTGGTACGGCAGGAGGACAAGGATGATAAACCCAATGATTCCGAACAGGCCCAAGATACCGAGGAAACCGGAATACCCCTTGTTCTTGGCAAAGGCGGCGCACCCCCAGAAGAAGAAGATCGGAGCCAAGATGAGCAGTAGCAGGGCAAACCCTTTAACACTGGTGAAGATTAAACACATCCCGACTATATGCAAGAGCAGACCGATACCGACTCCGAGGTTAGACTGACCCTGATAGCTCAGGGGGATGGCCTCCAAGAGGTTGAATCCCGCCCCGCCGTCCCGGTCCCTGCGCGGCCCGCCGTATTGGAGGTTTCCCATAACCTGGAGGACGTAGCGCACGTATACGAGCCCGAACGCCAAACAAGTTCCGAAAATTAGCAGGGGCAAAATTGCCAAAAAATATACAATCCCTACTCCGGGTGTTCTTACCGAGCCTATCATGATAATAACTACCATCAGCACCAAGATTTTTACCCCAGTGGCTACACAGGCCATAATCATTGGCATGTTCCACCCACTGGCCAGGTACCGATCTTTAAGGGTTTTGGAAACGGCCCGCAGATAAAACGGGTACATTACATACTCCGCGTCCAAAACCATAATGTACAAAATTACAATTATGATGGCGGCCGCGACGCTACCCGGGGCAAAAGGGACCATACCCGGCCCGGGCCCGCCAAGCCCAGGCCCTCCAGGCCCTGGCCCTCCAGGCCCTGGCCCAGGGCCGCCAATCATCATGCCAGCCCCAGAGCCAATCAAGGGGATCAAAATAAAAATGAGTTTTAAAATCAAACAGAGACCGCCCAACGATAGACACGTTATTGATAAGGCCAAAGCGCCATTTTTGTTGGGTGCAAACAAAGAAAAAACATATCCAATTACCGCGGTAATTTGCAGAGCGAAATAAAGAATTACTCCGATCCAAATGAGCACTTCCGAAACTTTTAAAATCCCTACCCCTGTTCGAATAATTAAAACAAACAAAACCAAAAAAAAGGCAAGGGTCATGGCCCCGCTGGCCCCGGTATATATCCACCCAGTTACCGTTTGCAGGATCAAACCGATGCGCACTTTGGCCCACGCTTCGCGTTCCCTCCGCCGGGCGGCACGGTTGTCGTCGTAATCGTCCTCATCGCGGCGGCGCTTGCGCCGGGACTCCTCTTCGTCTTCGCGTTCATCGCGTGGCCGGCGCCGTGGCTCGTCGTCGTAATCGTCGTCGCGTGGCCGGCGGCGGCGCGGCTCGTCGTCCTCATACTCATCGCGTGGCCGGCGGCGCGGCTCGTCGTCTTCATATTCGTCGCGCGGCCGGCGGCGCGGCTCGTCATCATCGCGCGGCCGGCGGCGCGGCTCGTCGTCGTATTCGTCGTCGCGGGACCGGCGCCGCGGCGCCGGTTCATCCTCATCACGGCGCCGGGACGGCCCACCCCGCGGCGGCTCCGCCTCCACCGGCGACACCACTTCCGGCTCCTCGTTCGTCGCCACGGGGATCGTCAAGATCGTGCCGCACTTGATGCACTTGGCTTTCTTGCCGGCCTTGTCGCCGCCGACTTTCAATACCTGATTGCAGGCATAACACGTAAACGTGATGCTGGACATGGTGGGCCTACCTATTCTTGTGGCAACGTTTGTCGTCCGGTCCCTTTAAGGCGGCGCGGGCCGTTTCGCGCACGCGGCATGCGGGCAAGGTTTACCGCCCTTGCCAAGATCCTGCGGGCGCGAAACGGGACGCCGGCTTAAGGGGTACCGTGGGCCTTTTATGATACTCCATGCTCCCCGGGACTTCCACTGGCAAGAGGCAAACCTTGGGCAAACTTTCCCATCTCCCTGACCCGTACAACCGCAACGAGCGGCGGGGTTCACCCGGTTCACCCCCGCCGTCCGGAGAGATCAGACGGCGGGGATGAACCCCGCCGCTCGTTGGCTCAATCGTTCTCGTCGTCATAATCGTCTTCTTCCTCATCTTCCTCTTCCTCCTCTTCCTCCTCTTCCTCCACGTCCTCTTCGTCCACAATGTCCGCGATCTGCTTGCAGGACTTCAAGAAGACCAGGATGCACCAGACGATGAACCACAACAAAAAGCCCCGGTATAATCCGGCGACAACGACCAAAAGCAACACCAATACGGCGCTGGCCCCGGCGATACTCAGGGTGTGATAGGCCACCTGGATGAAGGCCAGGCTGAACCCCAGCTGCGTCAAACTCAGGCCCTTGTTTTGCATCCACTCATCCTGGATGGACAGGCCCACGTGATGCAGATAGATGCAGAAAAGAATGGGCTCGCCGAGCAACAGGACGTTGAACAACAGGCCGAAGAAAAACGACCCGAAGAGATGGAAACTCCACTGGACCTGCAGGGGCGTGATGCGTTCCTGGTTGGCCGGGGACATCGGCAGCTCGGGCACGGCATAGGCCAGCGACGTGAATTCACTGGCCCCGACCAGGGGCAAGAGCTTGAAAATCAGGACGAGCAGCAAGTTGACGCCGGCCATGCCCATGATGGCGAACACCTGGCCGCGGCTGCCGAAGCGGTCCGGGGCGGCCAGGAGGATGCACGCCGCCGCCAGCCATACGCCGCTTTGGACCAGGTGCAGCACCGCCGTCAGAATGTACAGGGTTTTGCCCAGGCCGATGTTGGCGTTGCCCATCACGCAGCCGATGGCGAACGGAATCCGTTTCAGGTTTTCGTGCTCGCCGATCTCCAATTGCTCCTTTGGCGTGAACAATTCTTCCATCACCAGCTTGTTGTAATCCACGCTGGCGGTTAACGGAAAAATGAAGATGACGATCTGGATGATCACGGTGACGGCCCCGACGCCGATGCCGACGACGAACAGGATTAGCGGGAGCCGGGCGTTCTGCCATTTGCGGGCGAACTGGACCTTTTTCTTCTTGATCTTGCGGATGACCGCCTTGTCTTGAGGTTTGGCTTTTTTTTCCTCCTTGACTTCCGGAGTGGCGGGCGCATCGACCAGAATGTAGCTTCCTTTGTCGTCCTCGTCGTCGTCGTCGCCGCCGCCTGGCCCGGCCGGCGGCGGTCCCTTGGCCACCGCTTGCTTATCGCCCAAAACGTATTCCTTGACCTTCTTGCCTTTGTCGTTGAGCAAGCTGACCTCGACGGACAGGCCTTGCAGGAAAGGGCCCGGTTCGGCCTTGTCCTTGACCAGGCGGTCCAGCATTTTCTGCACTTCGGCGTGGTCGGCGCTGGGTCCGGCCACGGTGAGCTGGACCCGCGCGCACTTGTTTTTGCGCTTTTTCTTCCAGTCCAGGAGAGCCGCCTTGGCCTCGCGCAGCTCCTGGGCGAAATCCATGATCTCGTCATAGGTCAACGTCAGCGCCAGGGCGAACGTCGAGCCTTTGGCAATTTCCTTCTCTTGCATGGAGGGATTGTATGGGGGTGAGTAGGGAGTGGTGAGTAGGAAGTGGGGAGTAGGAAGTGGGGAGGGGTCAGAGGTCAGGGCAGTGATAAAATGCCCATTGCCAATTTCCGAGAGTTTCCGCAGGCGCTCGGCGGGCAGCGCCGCAAGAAACTCACTATTCGGTGAAAAAGAAATCTTGTAGGATTGAGCACGAGGTCGGGCCAAGGAAAATATGCACGAAGCCCTGTGATCGGTCAGGAGACGCCATGAGCTTTTTCACCCGCGACCAATGTTTGCAGCGTTTGCGTGCCCAGGTCGCCGCTGGCCGGCCGATCATCGGTGGCGGGGCCGGCATTTATCCCATGAGCTATTTTGCATCAAACCACGTGGATTCCGGTTAGCCCTGGGCCAATCATTGGGAATAATCCCCATGTGGCCGACTCTGTTAAGGAGAGTGTGGAAAATGAGCACATACGAAATATTGGTTCAACTGGTGGACCAGCTATCCCAGGTGGGCCAGTATGAAGTTCTGGATTTCGCACGATATCTTTGTTGGCTTGAACAACGGGAAAGGGAAGAGCGCGATGATTGGCATCGGTTTGGCATGAAACAGTTAGCAAACGCCTATGGGCCGAATGAGCCGGAGTACACCGAAGCGGACATCAAGAAGAAAGCCAACCCGTGAATCCTGGAGACGTTGTTCTGGCCATGATGCCCCAGGTGGGCGGGAAGCCACCGAAACTGCGGCCCGCGGTGTTCCTGGCTTCCTTGTCTGGGCCCTATCAACCTCCTTACTTTGTGGGATCGGCACAAACCTGCATAACTTGGTGACCGATTGGGACGAGTTGTTCGGTTATGCCGACGCGGACTTCCCAGGGAGCGGCTTGCACCCCCCTTC
>CAZFGM010000301.1:0-8597 GCA_964518515.1 uncultured Alcaligenaceae bacterium
ATCGGCAAGATGGCGTGAGAAATTGAGGGGGGTTTCGATCCGGCTCTTATTCGGGTGTACCCGCACCTGTTTGCTGGATCCTCCCAGAAGAAGAGAAAGAGTAGGATGAAGAGTAAGATTAGGAAGACGATTAGGAACAAGATTAAGAGTGAGAGAAGGATCTGAATTGGAGGGTTCTTACTCGTAATCTTTATCTTGCTCCTAGGCCCTTCGGGCGGTTTTTGCGACAAAAAGTTGTCGCAAACTGATAAGCAAAAATTGCCAATTGCCAATTACCAATTGCCAATTTTGGAGGAGCTTCACCAGGTTTTTTCTAATTGGCACTGGGTTTTTTCAATTGGCAATTGGTAATTGGCAATTGGCAATTGGCAATATTTGATCTGCCCCGATAGGGGCCATTTCTTCCGGGCGGCGTCCCGGAAGAAGCATAGTCCTCTTCCTAATCCTAATCGTACTCGTAAACTTTCTCTCTTCTTCGGGTACGTGAGAGGTCCCGGAAACGGTGGCCACACCCAGGATTGGTGGGGCAAGGTAATCATCCCCCGTAGGCGCTATAACGCCGCAAGCCCAACCGATATAACCACCGCGTCAGCAGAATAAAACCCGCCACCCAGGCCACCTCAAGCAGCAAGCCCTGCAACAATTCCTGCCCTTGTACCTTGCCCAAAAAAACCTGCGCCGGAAAGTACGCCAGGTACTGAAACGGCAGCGCCTTCAATAGGTCCGCCCAGAACGGCGGCAGCAAATCGAGAGGAAACATGTGGCCCGACACGAAGAAGTTCAGCGTGTTGATCACATACAGAAACGACGTTACTTCCAGAAACCAGAAGCCGATCATGCCGATCATGGCCTCGAAGAAAAAGCCAAGCAAGAAACCGAGAAGCAGCGCGGCGACGTAGGCCAGCAGGGTCAGGCCGTCGGGAAAACCGTCGAAGTAATCGCGGCACAAAAAAAACAACAGGCCGTATGGCAAAGACGATGTGACGATGTAGGCGATCTTGTGGGCCACGCGGTAAGACAACAAATAAGCGATCATGTCAATGGGCTGGAGGAGGTATTTCTTGAGGTTGCCGTCGCGGATGTCGCGGGCGATGCCGCCGGCCAGGCCGGGCATGCTGGAAAACAGCCGGCTGATCTGCACCAATAGCAGATAGGCGATCATCTGGTTGCGCGTGTAGCCGCCCAGCTCTTCCTTGCCGGCGCTTTCGTAGACCGCCAGCCAGAGCAGCAGCGTGGTCAGGAGCGGCAAGAAGCGAAACACCGTGCTGACGAAAAAGTCGGCGCGGTAAACCATCCGCTCCACCAGGGAGATGCGCAAGATTTTCAGGTATTTGCGGAAGCCGCCCACTCCTCTATCCTCGCTCCTCCATATTCACTTCTCCCCGCACTTGCTCGAACACCCGAGCGATGACCTGGTCCAGCGGCGGGTCCTGCACGCTCATGTCCACGATGGTGTACTGGTCGAGAATGGCGGCCAGCACCTCGGCGACCTGGCCGCGGTCCACCTTCAGATCGACGACCGGCCCCTGCTGGCCGGTGATTTCGCCGAAGCGAACGAGGTCCGGCGGGACCGAGTCGGGAAAATGGAGCTTGACCAGCTTGTGTTGGCCGAACTGCTCGGTGATGCCGGCCAGCGGGCCGTCGTACACCATCTTGCCGTGCGTGATAATCAGCACCCGCGGGCACAGCGCCTCGACGTCGCGCATGTAATGGCTCGTCAACAGAATGGTCACGCCCCGGCTGACATTGTACTCGCGCAGACAGCGCTGGATGGTCACCTGGGCGACCACGTCCAGGCCAATGGTGGGTTCATCCAGGAGCAAGAGCTGGGGCTGGTGCAACAGGGCGGCGATCAGCTCCATCTTCATGCGCTCGCCCAGCGACAGCTCGCGCACCGGCTGCCGGGTCAATTCCCGGACGCCGAACAGCTCGGTGAGTTCGCCGAGGGTTCGCTGAAACTGCTCGGCAGGCAGTGAGTAGATTTCGCGATGGAGCTGGAAACTGTCGGCCGCCGGCAGGTCCCACCACAGCTGGTTTTTCTGGCCCATGACGAGCGAAAACCGCCGGCGAAACACGTCCGCTCTTTCCCAGGGCACAAAATCCAGGACGCGGGCGGTGCCGCAGGTGGGATAGATCAGCCCGGACAGCATCTTCAGCGTGGTGGTCTTGCCGGCGCCGTTGGGCCCGAGAAAGCCGACGATCTCCCCCGGCGCGATGGAGAAGCTGACGCCGTCCACGGCGCGGACTTCCTTGTATTCGCGGCGAAACAAGCCACGCAGCGCCCCCAGCAGGCCTTCTTTTTTCTGAAAGACCCGGTAGACCTTGGTCAGGCCACTGGCCTCGATAAGAGACATCAAATTTTAGTATAGGAAGGATCAGGAACGGCGGGCGTGCAGAGCGCAAGTTCCCGTGTCGCAGTCCGCGACGGAATTTCCCCAGAACCGGTAACGATGGGCGGCGACGGCGATATAGAGCAGGTCCAGGAGCAGGCGCAGGCCGGGCAAGTAATAGGCGTAGGCCAGCCAGCCGACCGGCCGGCGCGTGGCCAGGGCTTGCACCGCGGCCTCGAAACCGCCGTACACCGTGCCAGCCGGCGTCACCAGGTACATCTGCCGCAGGCACGCTTCGTGCGAGAATCCGGGAAAGCGATCCAGGGCGCCGGCTTCTTGGAAGTTGATTGGCTCGAGCGCGCCGCGCCGGGCCAGCGACACCAGACGCTTCACGCCTGCCGTGCAAAATTTGCACAGGCCGTCATAAAGGACGACATACCGCCCGGGCGGCAAAGTCCGTTCGGTAGCTAGCGGCGGTTCGGTTTCCTCGCGAACTGGGTCGTAACCGCCCCAGCGCGGCCGCCAGCACCGCACCCGCTGGCGGTAGCGGGCAAAGGCGTCAGCGAAACGCCGCAGCAGGTCCGCCTCTTCCCACGGCCGCACGATATAGTTCTCGGCCAGCCCGACCATCGCCACATACAGCAAGGTCAGGGGAGAACCCAGGAACAAACCCACGCCCAGCCCTTGCCAAAGCATGGCCACGGCGATGGGATTGCGCACGTAACGATAGGGCCCCGCGACCACCAGCTTCCGCGGGCAATCCCCATACCAGGGCGTCCCCTGGCCGTGGATCGCCAGGACCAGATTGGCTGCCAGATGCAGCAGACTGCCCAGGCCAAAAACGACTGCCCCGGCGATGGGCCAGAAATCGCCGGACGAATCCGCCAGCCCCAGAATTTTTTCCACCTGTACCAGCAGCAGGGGCACGGCGATCAGAAAAAGGGACCAGAGCAGGAGCGTCCCGGCCAGGGTTTTTCCCACGTTCCAGGCGGCGGAAGCCGGTTGAGCCGGGTGAATGGTCAAGAGCCGATGCATGGCATTACCATCCCACGGATGGCCATCGTTGGCAAGCAAGTAACCGGGGGATATTCTTCTGGGTAACAGGGCGGTGTCGCCGGTCAAGGGCGGGGCAATGGAAAAGCGCCTTTCGTCCCAGGAGCAGATGGAAATGACCGCGAAGGTTAATGTCCGCCAAGATCCCCTTCACCAGCGTTCTCCGGGGGGGCACGCCTCTCCTTGAGCCAGGCCGCAACCTTGGCCCCTGATTGCCGCCGCTGCGCCTCAATCTCCGCCGGATTTCCACGGGCCACGCGTTCTTCGACTTTGCGGAAAATCGTCTCGACCTCCGCCGCATTCTCCTGAATGTGTTTCACGGCTGCCTGGAATTGCTTCTCGTTCAGGCTGAGGATTTCCTTGATCTCGCATGGGGAGCGTCCTGCTTTCAGATAATAGTAAACGTCTTGAACCGTGATACGCGTGTACTCAAGCCGCCTCGCGTGCCAGGGGCATTGGAAGTTACCTTGATTTGGAAAGGAATATGTTGTTCGGCGAGCGCATCCAGGACAGCGTCCGAAACGAGGTGTTCTCCCGTTTTGAACATTTTTCCTGGAAAACGACCCGAATCCCAGGGCTTTTTCCTCAGTCTCGCGATCCGGAAACGTGATGACTACCATCGGCGGATAATTCTATCTTTCATGATAACGGTTTTTTCCGAAAAACAAAGGAAATGGTTAGAGCCAATCGAGCCAACCCGATTTCGTCACCAGAGAAATTGTGGCGGCTGACGAATGACATGCTACTTTCGCTTGCCAGAGCCTTCAAGCGATATGGTTGACGAATCCGGAAATTCCCTTTACCCTAGGATTACCTCACAAGGAGTAATTCATGCGCGCGTTTCTGGTTATGGGTGTTGTCCTAGGCTTATGCGACCTGGGGAAGGCGCAGGACAAAGGCCAAGCCGCGGAAGAAAAGCGGCTGCCGCTGGCGCGGCTGTATTCGCCGATCGGCACCCTGCTGGTGCGCGATCCGGGCAAACAAACCTGGAACTTGCCGTCGCTGTACGATGCGATTGGGGCCGGCGATACCCTCGTCACCTTGCCTGGGGCCAAGGCGGTTCTGGATCTCAAGGAAGGCGACGTGCGGCTGACCTTGCTGGGCGATTTGCCGGCGCTGTCGGCCACACCGGTCCTGGAAACGGCGGGGATTTTGCACAGGGACAAGGATTTCGACCTGGACCTGACCTTCGATCGCGGCCGGATCGTGGTGGAAACTCGCAAGGAGAAAGGGCCGGCGCGGCTGCGAATTCGCTTGGGGCAAACCCGGGTGCTGGCGACCCTGGAACCGGGCGCTCGCTTCGCCGTGGAACGCTTCGGCAGCTGGCGGCCAGGGGTTCCCTTCTTGAGAGAGCCGAAAAAGGGCCATGCCCCCGATACGCACGTGATTTTCCTGGTTCCCAAGGGCAAGGTGGAGGTGGAATTTCAGGAGGAAAAACACGCCCTCCAAGGGCCGGTTCTATATCACTGGAGTTCGCATGGAGGCGTGCACGGGCCGGTGCCGTTGAAAAAGATGCCGCTCTGGCTGGCGGGCGGCGATCCGTCGGCTCAAGCCACGGCCTGGTACGCGGCGGTGGAGGTGCTCCGCCGCAAAATCGCCGAGAAAAAAGAACTGGCCTCCTTCGCGCCGATCTTTTTGAAACCAACCGGTCTCAAGGGAGAAGTCACCAAGATTCATGCGGCCATGGTTTATAGTGCCGGGGCTCTGGACGAACCCGCCCTGGTGCTGGAGGCCCTCCATCAGGGGAAAAAAGCGGACACCCGCGAGGCCGCGGTCTTGCAACTGCGCTCCTGGAGCGCCCGCCACGCTTCCCACGATCGGCGGTTGTACGATCTGTTGAAAAAAGATTTCACCGCGGGGGAGGCGGAAAACTTCGTCGGACTATTGCACAGTTTCGGCGAGCGCGACCTGGCCCGGCCGGAGACGTATGAGGTGCTCATCGATTATCTGGGTAGCAAGAAAGCGGCGCTGCGGGAGTTGGCCATCTGGAATTTGCAGCGGCTGGTTCCGCAAGGCCGAAAAATTGGCTTCGACGCCGCCGCCAGTCTCCAGGAGCGGGCTCAGGCCCAGGCGGCGTGGCGCAAACTGATTCCCGCGGGCAAGTTTCCGCCACTGGAAAAATAGTGGCCGCCGCAGGATACGAAAGGCTCTTCCCATGGCGCGATTGGCCTATCTTTCAGGAGAGGTATCCAATATGCGACAAACGGAAGAGCTTGGAAAGAGCGTTTGCGCTCTTTTGGGTCCCCGATAAAGCCAAAGATCGTGAAAAGAGGCAATGGCTTCGCGGTGGACCACGCTCACCTGTTCCCCACTAACAAATTCCAGGAGAAAGGGGCGAAATGGTTGGCGGCGATTGTAAGTCCGCAGGGCCGCCTCCAGTTGATCATTGGTCACGTGGCCGTCTCCTGTTCCACAGGCCGGAAAGTCTGCACCTCGTCATGAAAAAAATCGACTAAAGCGCCGTCCCGTGGATCGATAAAACTGGCGGCACCATCGCAAAACACTACGGGCGGCTGCTTGATCACTACGCGGCGACCATCCGTTAACAGAACCACGAAAGGATGAAATGGCTCCTCGAGATACTGCCGCAAACAAGTCTCAAATTGCTCTTTTCCCACGTTTCCTCCTCGGAATACTACTTCCCGACCTCATATTCCCTAAACCAGGGTATCACCTTCAGTTTGCTTCGGCAACGGAAACGACTGGAAGCCATTATTTTCCGATCGACCTCTTTGGCGTATTCAACTTGCTGCGCGTTGTCCGCGCGGCCTGCTTGCCGGCAGCTTCAGCTTCAGGACCTTGACCAAGCGGTCGATGGCGTCCGAAGAAAGGGTCTTTTTCGCCGGTGAGAAAATCGTCGAGATCGCCCCAGTCAATTTCCGCCTGCTAGGCGATCTTCAGCGGGGACAACGGGTATTCCTGAATCAGGCGGCGCAGACGCCCGCTGAACGTCTTTTCTTTCCGGGCATCGTGCGCCAACTGATTTCGGCGAATCAGGTCGGGCAACTCCTGGGCGATAAGCTGGCGCGCTTTCTTGATGCTTCGCAGCTGAGCGGCAGTCAGCGTCTCGTGAATCCGTCGCCTGATTTTCCATGGTAACCTTCTAGCGGGGTTCTGGATACGTCGTTCCCTTGTGGCATGGTACTGATTAGCATAGAATTTCAAAAGCCACGACTGGGGGAAGGTCTGGGCGATAAAAAAATCCAGTCCAAGGTTTATCCGACAACATTGGTTTGATCCTGAACATTGGATGACCTTCATTGAAGCGCAAGGTTTCTCAGACGATTGGCGGGATCTTGGCTTGGGGGACGATGAGTTGCAGGCCTTGCAAATCGCCATCATGATCGGTCCCAAGAAGGCGCCCGTGATTCCGGGGACAGGGGGTTTACGAAAATTGAGGTTTGCGCCCACCCGGTGGAAACGGGGAAAGCGCGGTACTGCCCGCGTTTTGTACGTTCTCTTCCCTGAGTTTGGAATTGTGCTATTGGTCGCGGCTTACGATAAGTCCGAGCGGGATGACATGCCCTTAGCGTACCGCAGGGCATATCGGAAATACATCGAGCAGCAGAGGAAAGTATTTTCGTCAGGACCAGTTCATTGAAAATAAATAAGGAGCCAGAAATGAAAGGCTCGGTGAAAGAGCGCGTTCTTCAGAGACTTCAGGGTTTCGCCGAGGCTCTTCAAAAGGGAGAACGACTCGGGAAAAAATTCACGATTCGGCAGATCGAGTTTGACCTGAATCCCACGCAATATACTCCGGGCATGGTTAAAGAGGTTCGGCAGATCCTGGGCGCGAGCCAGGCAGTGTTCGCGAAGTTTCTGGGGGTTTCGCTCAGGACGGTGAACTTGTGGGAACAGGGCGCCAAGCCGCCACGCGACATCGCCTGCCGGTTTATGGACGAAATCAAAGCCAAGCCCGAGTTCTGGAAAGGCCGGCTACTGGCAATGGCGCGGGTGCGGAACAGTGGCCAGTTGTCAGGGGCCAGTGGCCGGAGAAAGGCGAAAACCACTGACCACTAACCCCTGATGACTGGCCACTCACCCCTGGCCACTAATTTTCCGCTTGACGCCTTGCCTCTTTGGCATTAATTGGTAGATCAAAACTCATTACTGGAAAGTGAGTTACCTTTGCCACACCGGGGGTGAACCCAAGGAACATCGTGGACGCCACCAAAACACCCGTTTTTATTCCCAAAGGCCCTTCCCCGATGGATCTGATGGAGCAATGGAAGGTCCAGGACGCCCTGGAAACCTATGGGGTCCGTCACTGGGGCAAGGGTTATTTCGGCATCAACAAGCTCGGGCACGTCACCGTGCATCCGGACAAGCGGCCGGATCACGCCGTTGATTTGAAAAACCTCATCGATCAATTGCAGGAGCGCGGCATCCAGCTGCCGATCTTGCTGCGCTTCACCGACATCCTCCGTCACCGCCTCGGCGAAATCTACGACGCCTTCAAGAACGCCATCCAGGAATTCGACTACAAGGGCAGCTACTGCTGCGTTTATCCCATTAAGGTCAACCAGCAGCGGCACGTGGTCGAAGAGATCATGGATTTCGGCAAGGCCTTTCAATTCGGCCTGGAAGCCGGCTCGAAGCCCGAATTGCTCGCCGTCCTGGCCCTGACCAACGGCCTGGAAACGCCCATCATCTGCAACGGCTTCAAGGACGACGAGTTCATCAAGATGACCGTGCTGGCCCGCAAGATGGGCAAGCAAATCATTCCGGTAGTCGAGAAGTTCACCGAGCTGGAAATGCTCGTGAAGTATGCGGAAGAGCTGAGCGTGCGGCCGCTAGTCGGCGTGCGCGTCAAGCTGGCGTCGCGCGGCGCCGGCCGTTGGAAATACAGCGCCGGCTTCCGCTCCAAGTTCGGCCTAACCTTCACCGAGACCCTCGAGGCCTTCGAGTATCTCAAGCAGCGCGACATGGCCGACTGCCTGCAGCTGGTCCACTTCCACCTCGGCAGCCAGATCACCAACATCCGCAACATCAAGAACGCCCTGACCGAGGCGGCCCGCGTCTATGTCGAACTGCACCGCGTCGGCGCCGGCGTCCGCTTCCTCGACGTCGGCGGCGGACTCGGCATCGACTACGACGGCTCGCAGACCGATTTCGAGTCCTCCGTCAACTACACCCTGCAAGAATACGCCAATGACGTGGTCTTCCGCATCAAGAGCGTGTGCGACGAGGCCAGCGTGCCGCACCCGACCATCA
>CAZFGM010000302.1:0-8595 GCA_964518515.1 uncultured Alcaligenaceae bacterium
AAATTTTCTCATTAGAAAAAAAATTGAAAAAAAAAAAAGGAAGGAAATAAAAAAAAACGTCGAAGACGATGACGAGGTGATACAAGTCGAGGTTCACTTCAAGCGCCAGGGCAAAATCTATCCTACCTGGGGTGTCCTGGGAACGCTTCCCATAGAAGAATTACTCCCTTCCATTCTCTGGTTTTTTTTGAAGATGATGCTGTTCATGGTCGGGGCCCTGGTGTTATGGAACCGGCCGGCGGATTCGGCGGCGGCCCAGTTTTTTCTTTTGTGCATTTTCACCCTGGGTGCCTACATGGGTGGTTATCACTGGAATAACATCGCCACCCAGCCATTCCTGCTGCTGGTTTTCATGGTTTGCGCGGTGATGTTGCCGGTGGTGAGCCTCCATTTTTACCAGATCTTTCCGCGCACCAAACCTTGGCTGAAAAGCCATCCGCGCCTGATTCTCCTGGGCATGTACAGTGTTCCGGTTTTGTTCCTGACCATCCTGATCGTTCTGTACTTTCGCCTGCGGGGATTTGTGCAAGCCCGGCAAACTCAGGAGATCCTGGCGGGTCTGGACCAAATCCGCTGGGTCACCTACGTGTACCTGGGCGTGGCTTCGCTGTGGTATCTGTTGTGCGTGGCCTCCCTGGTCCATAGTTTTCGCACCGTGCGCGACGAGCTGGAACGCAACCAGGTGAAGTGGATCATGTTCGGGGCCCTGGTCGCCCTGGTGCCCATCAGCTATTCCTTTTACCTGGCGTTGTGGGAACCGGACGCGTTTGGAGCGGGGGCGGCGACCTGGCCGATGTTCGCCGCCTCGGTGTGCCTGACGGCGGCCTTTGCCGTCAGCATCACCCGTTACCGCCTGATGGATTTCGACCAGATTGTCAATTCCGGGGTCGGTTATTTTTTCATCAGTTTTTTGGCGGGCCTGGTTTATTTCGCCGTGGTGTTTCTCGGCACCCTCGTGTTCAAACAGGTCATCGCCAGTCCCAAAGTATCCGAGGCCTTGGCGGTGAGCACGACCGCCCTGGTGCTTTTACTGATCCTGGACCTGGCCCGGGCACGTTTCAAAAAAGCCCTGGACCGCCGTTTCTATCGCGACAAATCCCAGCTCGACCGGACGCTCCAGCGCATGCGCGAAGCCATCGGCCAGCTGGTGGACCCCCCGGCCCTGGCCCAGCGGTTGTTGCAAGCGTCCACCGAGCTGCTCGGCGCCGTGCGGGGAGCGGTGTATCTGCGCCAGGGCGAGCCGGCCTTGTTTCGCCTGGTCGGCGCCGTGGGCCAACCTCCCCTGCTTACGGAGCTGTCGCCCGGATGTCCTCTGGTCGAGGCGTTGCAGGACGCCAGTTTCGTGCACTCCCGGCCCTACCCTGGCCTTCCCGCCAATGCGGCCCAGCGGCAGGTGCAATTCATCGGCGGCGAAATCGCCCTGGCCCTGGTCCACGAGGGGCGCTTGCTGGCTTTGCTCGTTTTGGGCCCGAAAGACTCCCCGTATCGGGCCGAGGATCTGGATCTGCTGGCTGCCTTCGCTCAGGTCACAGTCCTGGCCCTGGAGAGCGCCGAGGGACACCGCACCATCGAGCAGCTCAACCTGGAGCTTCAGGCCAAGGTCGAGAAAATCTCCGAGCAGCAGCGGCGCATTCTGGCCTTGCAAACCCAACTGCGGCGGCAACACCTCGAAGACAAGGAACCGCCCCTGGACAACGGCGCCCCCAAACCGGACGGCGCGCCGGCCCCCGCGGCCGCCGCCCCCGGCGGCATTGTCGGCTCCAGCCCGGTGATCCGCCAGCTCTTGCACCTGGTCCGCAAGGTGGCCGTCACCGATGCCGTGGTCCTCATTCGCGGCGAGAGCGGCACGGGTAAGGAGTTGCTGGCCCGCGCCGTGCATGAAACCAGCGCCCGCGCCGGCAAGGGCTTCGTCAAGGTCCACTGCGCCGCCCTGTCGGCCAGCCTCCTGGAAAGTGAGTTGTTCGGCCACGTCAAGGGAGCCTTCACGGGCGCCCACCGCGACAAGGTCGGCCGCTTCGAGCTGGCCAACGCCGGCACCCTGTTCCTCGATGAAATCGGCGACATCAATCTGGAAGTGCAGACCAAGCTGCTCCGCGTTCTGCAGGAGAAAGCCTTCGAACGTGTCGGCTCCAGCGATCCGGTCACCGTGGACGTGCGCATCATCGCCGCCACCCACCAGGACCTGGAGGTGCTGATTCGCCAGGGCCGCTTTCGCGAGGACTTGTTTTACCGCCTCAACGTGTTTCCGATTTTCGTTCCGCCGCTGCGCGATCGCCCGGAAGACATCGCCGAATTGGCCGTGCATTTCGTCCGCCAGTCGGCCCAGCGCTGCAAGAAGGAAGTCGTCCAGGTCGAGGACGACGTCCTGGCCATCCTCAAGGCCTGTCCCTGGCCCGGCAATATCCGCCAGCTGGAAAACGTCATCGAGCGGGCGGTAGTCATCACCGAGGGGACCACGGTCACGCCGCAGGAGCTGCCGCAAGATTTGCTGCGCACTTTGGAAGACGCCCCGTTAGTGCCGGCCATGGAAGGGGGCAACGGGATTCCTCTGGTGCCGCCGCTGGCTCGTCCGCCGGCGCCGCGTGCGGAACGCGACCGGTTGGAGCGCGAGCACCTGGTCCGCGCCCTGGCCGCCGCTGACGGCAACAAGGCCGAAGCCGCCCGCGCCCTGGGCATCGCCCGCAGTACGCTGGTGAGCCGCTTGAAAAAACTCGGCTTGAGTTAATCGTAGTAGGCACACTCCGTGTGCCGTTTGGTTTGCAAGTTACGGCACACGGAGTGTGCCTACTACGGGGAAAGGGCATCTCGAAAATACCGCGCCAAAGCATCTTGCCAGGAGGCCAAGGGGGCCAAGCCCAGGCTTTCGTACTTGGCGGTGGACAGCACGCTGTACGCCGGCCGGCGCGCGGCGGTAGGATACTCGGCGGTGGTAATTGCCTGGACGGGGACCTGTTTTTTCGCCACTTGGAAAATCGTCCGGGCAAAATCATGCCACGAGCATTCCCCGCCATTGGTCAAGTGGACCAGGCCATAGGCCTGGGTTGGCAAGAGGGCCAGGGTCGCTTCCGCCAGGTCGCCGACATACGTGGGGGTGCAGAATTGATCGGCGATCACGCGGACCGGTTGCTGCTGGGCGGCCCGGCGGAGGATTTTCTCGATGAAGTTGTCGCCCCCGTGGCCATAAAGCCCCGTGGTGCGGATCACGAAATGCCGCGGACAGATTGCCCGCACCGCGTATTCCCCCGCCAATTTGCTGACCCCATAGACGCTGACCGGCCCGGGCAAATCCATCTCGGCATACGGGGTGCGGTGCTTTTCCTCCAGGCCGAAGACGTAATTGGTGCTGTAATGCACCAGGAGGCAATTCCATTCCCGACAAAGTAAGGCGAGGTTGCGCGGCCCCAAGGTATTGACGGCAAAAGCGGCCGCGGACTCGCTTTCCGCGCGATCGACGAAATTGTAGGCCGCACAGTTCAGGATCATGTCCGGTTGCAGCGGTTGCAGAGCGGCACGCAAGGATTCGGGTCGCGTCAGGTCGGCCTGCGCGTGACTGAGGGCCGCCGCCTCACCGCCCAATTTCCGGGCCAGGGCCCGGCCGAGCTGGCCGTTTCCCCCAAGAATCACGTAACGCACGGGTTTCTGTCCCCTTTGTTGACTCCTGACTCCTGACTACTGATTCCTGATTCATCGCTGAATCTTGAAATTCAGGGGGGGGGTTGTTTCACCCTTTTTCAGTTTGATTTTCTCCGTTTTGAAATTGCCCTTGGCCTCGTGCCAGATCACCAGATCCAGGTCCACGTCGAGGGGGACATTTTTCAATTCAAAATTGCCGTCCTTGGCCGTGACGTACGAATAGGGGTGATCGAACACCCAGATATAGGCCGTCATCCAGGTATGATAGCTGCAGTTGAAGGAAAACAGGCCGGGTTTCACTTTTTCCGTCAAATCTTCTTTACCGTTGGGCAGCAAAATGGGATTGCCGCCAATGCCGGAGGAGGAGGTATAGCGGGAATTGTGTATAATACCCGTTGCGGAATTTTTCACTAGTATCTGTTGTCCGGTGAGCTTATCTTCCACCTTTTTTTCCTCTTCATTAAATTCCGGATAGGCAGGGAAGCAGGCGAGGACGTGGGGAATAAAAGTGCAAAACGGTTGATCCATTTCCGCATCGTCCTTGGGCTTCATGGTGGCCGGGTCATATTTGAAATACTTTCCCCGCGGAGCTTTCAGATAAACCACGACATTGGCCACGCCGCCGTCATTGCCCACGATCCAGCTTTGCCTGATCTGTTGCTCCTCCGGGGCGGCCCGGCAATCCGGATGGGTATCGTACCCCGGTTGCGTTTCCACCGCCGGCGGAGTGCCGTCGAAGATTACCCGGCCCTTGATGGTGCCGCCGAGAACAGCCTCCAGGGGGGTTCGCACTTTGACCGCGCTCCTCCTTCCCTTGGGGGGATAGGGGATACCTTCGTCTTCTTCATCGGCTTGCTTGCCGCAGCCGGCTGCCAGAAGCAAGACCAGCGGGAAAAGGAGCAGAAGCGTCGGCCAATATTTCCGCATGGCGATCTCCGCTGGAACAGAAACCGGAAGTCAAACGTCTGGGAATTCTGCTTCACGCATTAGGGCGAGCCGAGCCGCGTAAGCGGCCGGGTTTGCCCCACGCCGAAACCCGGCCCCTCACGGGGCTCGGCTCGCCGAAGATTGTCTCAACCTCACCGCTCTCAGCATCCTTTTTCATTTTTTGATTTTGATGGGCTCCAAAGTTTTTACTTCTCCCTTCTTAAGTTTGATTTGCGTTGTCAGGAAATTACCCTTGGCCTCGTGCCAGACCACAAGATCCAGGTCAACGCCGATGGGCACATTTTTCAAGGCGAAATGGCCATCTTCCTTGGTAATGAATGAGTAGGGGTGCTCGAACACCCAAACAAAAGCCGTCATCCAGGGATGGTAGTTGCATTGGAAAGTGTACACATCGGGTTTCAGGATGTCGGTCAGGTCTATTATGCCCTTTGGCGGCACGAGGGGATTGCCGCCAATGCCGCCTCGGGCCCCAAAGCGGGCATTGTGAGCAAAACGAGCGGCATTCTTCACCAAGACCTTTTGCCCGGTGGGCTTGTATTCCAGCTTTTTTTCAGCTTCGTTGAATTCCGGATAGGAAGGAAAACAGGCGAGGACATGGGGAATAAAAGTACAAAACGGTTGATCCAGCACCGCGTCTTCCTTGGGCTTCATGGTGGCTTGGTCATAGTGGAAAAACTTTCCTCGCGGCGGTTTCAGATAAACCACGACATTGGCCACGCCTCGGTTGTTGCCCACAATCCAGGCTTGCTTGATTTGTTGTTCTTTCGGGGCATCCTTGCACTGGGGATTTTCGAACCCCGGTTGCATTTCTCTCGGCGGCAAGGCGGCGTCGAAAACCACCCGGCCCTGGATCGTCCCGTCGAGCACGGCCTCGAGCGGCGTTCGCACTTTTACCGGCTTGGGTCCTCTTGGGCCATAAACGTATTCGTCATCCTCTTCTTCCCTTGGCTGACCGCAACCGGCCGTCAGAAACAAGAAAAGAGGGAAAAACACCAGGACGCTCTTTCTGTATTTCCGCATGGCGACCTCCCGGGAGATGCCAGTTGTAAAAGCGCTTCATTTAGCCGGCGAGCTTGCTCGCCGCGGGCAGAATCCAGTCCACGGCGAGCAAGCTCGCCGGCTAAATAATGATCCCCGCTCTATTCTAACAACGGCTCACTTGGGCGGCGGATACTCCAGGCTGCCCAGGTCGTTGACCTGGCCGCCCTTGATGGTGACGGCCTTGCCGTCCTTGCCGGGGGCGCCGCCGAGCCAGCCGCCGTTGCCGTGCCAGACCACCAGGCGATATTTGCCGGCCGGCGCCTTGGCTATCGCGAAGGCGCCGTTCTCATCCGTGACGGCGAAATACGGGTGATCGAACACCCGGATATAGCCTTTCATCCAGGTGTGAATGGCGCACTCCATGATGACGGGAATGCGGTGGGCTTTGAGGTTTTGGATTTTGTAGTCGGTGTTGGCCGGCATGCTGGGGTTGGCGCCGGGATTGTAATCGGGGTGGCCGCCGTATTTGAAACTGTGCGTGGTCGGCGACGTATTCTTGACCAGGAGCACCTGCCCCTCGCGGATACCCACCGAATGCGGCAGAAACATGCATAGCGGCTGGTCGATCACCACCGGCTTATCGGGAATCTTGGCCAGATCGGGGTGCACGCGCAGCTTCTTGCCCTTGTCCGTGGCCAGCCACACGAACGTCCAGCGCAGTCCCTTGTTTTTCTCGTTCACGATCCATTTTTCATCGAGAATGGCCCCCTTGGACAGACAATGCTCTTTGTCCTTGTTGTCCTTGATCTGGTCGAGGGGCTGGCGTTTGGGAATATCCTTGCCGCCCCAGACGATGCGGCCCTTGAGGGTGGCCCAGGCCTTGGCATCGCCGGCAGTTGCCGACCCCCGGGGCCAGAAGATTATTCCCGTCAGCACGATCACCCCGATTGACAAGAAAGACCGTTTCATTATTTTTCTCCTTTTTTCTTTTCTTCCGCGGGCGCGGGCAGCAGCCAGGCCCGATTGATCGGCAGGGCCGATGCCCGCGGATAGGTCATCAGCACGTCGCGGACCGCCAGTAATTGCGCGCGCGAATTGCGCGGCTGGTCCACCACCCATTCTATTTTATCGGTTTTCTTGTCTTTTTCCCGGCGATACACGGCGGCGAAATGGGGGTAGTCGTTGGCGTCGGCCTTGAAGTTGACCGGCATGGGGGTGTAGTGGATCATGCGTTCGGGGTAGGCCAGCCAGTGCTCGACCCAGCCGGGGCGAAGGCGCTTGTGGGCCAGGTGCAGCGGCGGGCCCTTGACGTCGTTGGTGACGATGTTGCTGCCGACCTGATGGCACTTCATGCAGGTATCGGAAGCCAGGATGCGGAAGCCGTCTTGCACGATGGCCTCGCGTTCCTCCCAGGCTAATGGCTGGGCCTTTTCGTAGGCCTTGGCCCAGTCCTCGACTTTGAACGGGTCGCTCTTCAAGTCCTTGTAATTCGGGACCAGCCTTTTCAAGGTTTCGAATTCATCCTCCCAACGCACCAAGGTATTTTTGGCTTCCTGTTCTTTCTTGTCATCTTTCAAATTCTTGGCATCTTTTAACCTGGCAGCGGCCTCATCCACTATTTTTTTTACCTGCGTGAGCTGGTCCTGATACTCCTTGGCGATCCTGTTCCAGACCGGCTTCAATTCTTCCTTGCGTTTTTCCAAAGCATCCTTGTCCACGGGGTTGGTTTTAAAGCGGTCGATGTATTCTTTATTGCGCTCTAGCCAATAAGGGCTCGAAAAGCCTTCCTCGGCGGGCAAGGCTTCCAGGGGATGCAAAGCGGTGCCGGGGTTGGTGAGCCGTTCCACGGCGGCAAAATACTGGGACAGGGTCTTGGCCTCCTCTGGGCTCATGTTGAATTTCGGCATGCGCAATACCGCCTTGACATCCTTGGTGAAGGGGATTTCCGTCATTGGGCGGATGTGATACGGCTCGCGCAGAAAATGGCGCAGCCACGTGGCCTGGACGCGCTCGCCCTGGCCGATGAGGGTCGGCGGCGCGGCGCTGCTGGCTTCATTGGCCAGGCCGGTATTATCGTCGCGCTTGAAAAGTTTTTTTTCCGTGTCGCGATCCACCAGGAACTTTACCAGCAAGTCAGCGAAGGCCCCGCCGTATTGATCCTGGCGGCCCACCAGGGCCGACAGCGGCAACTTGAGGGGGATGTTGCCCGCGCGAATCGATTCCGGCGACTTCGGCACCGCCAGGGCCTGCGTCAAGTGGACCTGGAACCGTTTCACCCTGGCTTCCGTCTTGGCGTCTTCCTCTTCGATCGGCTTGCCGTTGACCCCCTGGACGGTCAACCGGTTCGTGGACGCCTGGGGTTTGCCTACCCAGTTCTTGTGACCGGAAAAGAAATGATCGGTTTTCCAGTTGGTCTTGTTGGAATTGAGCGTGGTTAAAAGCCGGTCCAGGAGCGGGTCATCCTCCCTCCGCGGATCGTACTTGAAGTCAAATACGCCGGGGCGAATCTGGTGGCAGCCGGCGCAGTTGTACTTGTCCAGAACGTGCCGGCCGGCGACTTCGGCCAGGCGGTCGCCCTTGGGCTGGTGGATGCTCTTGACCGGCACCGGCTCGGCGACCAGGCCCAGGACGAAGGTGGCTACCGCCTCGCGGGCTTCGGCTTCTTCCTGGAGCAACCGGGCCTGAAAAGCCGATTCCGGCTCGTCCTTCGTGCGGCCGCGGGCGAAGCGAAATTCCGGCATGCGCGCCCGGTCGTCCCAGGCGCGCTGGCGCTCGAAGTCGTAACTGCGCGGGTCGAGGATTTTCTGGTTCAAGTAGCCCTCGCGCTTCTTGTACTTGACCAGGGCCTCGTAGTAATATTTCTCATAGGGCGTTTTGCCATCGACGACGGGGTGCGGCTTGCCGTTCTCGTCGGTCGGGCGCTCGACGACGTAGTAGTGGCGCTCGAAGAAATTTTTGATGTTCTCGAAGGCCAGGCGTTCGGGGTCTTTCTTGCCCCAATCGTTGAGGCCGACGCCGACGGGCTTGGCGTTT
>CAZFGM010000303.1:0-6959 GCA_964518515.1 uncultured Alcaligenaceae bacterium
GGGCACCGTGGCCGAGTGCAAATGCAACGGCGAGGTGCTGGAAAAAGCCTTCAAAGTTCCCGCCAAGGGGGCCATCGGCCTCCAAGCGGAATCCGGCAAGTTCGAATTCCGCCGTGTCCGCATCAAGGAGCTGTAACCCCCTGCTTGGCCTGGGGTTCGTGAGCCGGTCCCCACTACCGGCAATCAGTCGCAGGGAGACGAGCGGGGCCTCCCAAGTTCCTGGGGGAATCCTGGTGTGCCTGTGCTTCGACCCGGCGGGACCAACGCGCCAGGCCCTTACGGCGTCGTCAGCACGGCCCCCGCTATGTCCACGGCGAAGGCTACCCGCGACAAAGTAGATTTCGCGGGTCCATCACACGGCCTTGGCACTCGCTTCATCCGGGAAGTTGCCTCCACGCGACGCAAGACTCGCTTCCAGCTGCTGGCCGCTCTACGGGACGGGATTGGTTACCCGCAGGACCCCAATGGACGGTTCGGACCGGTGTCCTCTTCCTTCCCCAGGCTTTCGTGGTTGCTGATCCGAAGGGGAAAGATCGTGCAGCACCTTTTTTTTCAAAATCCCTCTTCCCCGAAATCCGCCTCTTTTGTTTTAATAGCCCCATGACACTAAGCATGGAAGTCGCTGGCCAGGTCCCGGGCCAGATTCAGCGGAAGGGACGCTCCTATTTTCAATCCCGGGCCGTCCGCATCCTGGACGGTGCCGAGGATTATGTCGATGCCGAGGTGCGGGGTTCTTCCCTGTACGAGGTGGGGCTTTTCCGCAAAGGCCAGAAACTCCAGGTCGGCTGTTCCTGCCCGTACTTTCAGCAAAACCTCGACGTTTGCAAGCACATCTGGGCCACCCTGCTCGCCACCGATGACCAGGGCTATTTGCAAGGGGCCGGACGTTCCGCCCGGCGCGGGCATTTGACCCTGGAACCGGATGAGACCTATATCGACGATTATTCCCCCGAAGATAATTACGACGACGAAGGGGAGGAGGCCTGGGAAGAACCCCGGCCTCCTGTTCGCCTTTCGTCCCCGCGGAAAAAGAAGCGGAAAAAAGCTCCCGCTCCTTCCTGGAAAAAGCAATTGTCGGCGCTGCGGCAAAGCGCGGACAATCACGACGAAGGCGCCTCCACGTGGCCCGCCGACCGGGAAATCTTTTACATCGTGGATCAGGCAGCCACCATGGAAGGCAAGGGCTTGGTTCTGGAAATCGCCTCCCGCGAAAAGAAACAGAACGGCGACTGGGCCAAACCCAAGGCCCGGCGGGTAGAGAAGGAGGACATTCCCCATTTGCCCGATGCAGGCGATCGCCAAATCTTGTCGCTGTTGCTGGGCGCCCAGCAACAGGTTAATTACGGCGGCTACTACAGCTCCAACGGCTACAGTTCCAGCGCCAGCCGTTGGGTGTTCAGCAAATCCCAGCAAGAGGCGCTGTTCCCCATGCTGGCCCAAACGGGCCGGTTCTGGTTCCGGCCGGATGAACTCAACGCCGACCTGGTCCGGCTTGCCTGGGACGACGGACCGGCCTGGCAATTCTGGCTCGAAGTCGCCAAGAACGATGCGCAGCACTACGAGTTGACCGGCACCCTGCGCCGCGGTTCCGAACGGATCCCCCTGGCCCAACCGCGCATGCTCACCGAAGGCGGCATGGTCTTCTGGCCGGACCGCGTATCCCGGCTCGATGATCAGGGGGCGTTTGCCTGGGTTAACCTGCTGCGGCAGCAGAAGATGCTCACCATCCCCTGCGGGCAGAAGCAAGATTTTTTGGAGGAGTTATTTCGGGTGCCGCGACTGCCGTACCTGGATTTGCCGCCGGAATTACACTTCGAGGAAGCCCGGCCGCAACCGCGGCCGCGCCTGAAAGTAAAGGCCGACAAAAAGAACTACGGCAATGAACGGCTGGCGGGCGAGTTGTCGTTTGATTATGACGGTGTGATCGTGGGCCGCTTTCAACCTGGCCGGCACCTGTTCGAGGAGGCCAAGAGCCGGCTGATTCATCGCGACCTGGCGGCGGAGAATGCGGCGGCGGCCTTGCTCAAACAGCTCGGGTTCAAGACCCAGTCGTATTACTACGATTCGAAGCCCACTCTGGAACTGGTCCCGCGCAACCTGCCGCGAGTAGTGCGCACCCTGCTCGCCGCCGGCTGGCTGGTCGAGGCCGAGGGCAAGCTCTATCGCACGGCCGGCGATTTCAACATCCAGGTCAAGAGCGGCATCGACTGGTTCGAATTACACGGCGAGGTGCAATTCGGCGACACGGTGGCCCGCCTGCCGCAGCTCCTGGAAGCCGTCCGTCGCGGCGACAACCTCGTCCAGCTCGACGACGGCACCTTCGGCATGTTGCCCGAGGCCTGGCTGAAAAAATACGGCCTGCTCGCCGGCCTGGGCAAGGTCAAGGACGATCATTTGCAATTCAGCCGCACCCAGGTCGGCTTGCTCGACGCTTTGCTGGCGGCCCAGGAGAAAGCGACCTGCGACGAGGCCTTCGACAAGGCCCGCGCCGAGCTGCGCCGCTTCGACGGCATCCAGCCGGCCGATCCGCCCCCGGAATTTGTCGGCCAGCTTCGCCCCTACCAGAACGAGGGCCTGGGCTGGCTGCAATTTTTGCAGCGCTTCGGCTTCGGCGGCTGCCTCGCCGACGACATGGGTCTGGGCAAGACCGTTCAAGTGCTGGCCTTGCTGGCATCGCGGAAAAGTCAAAACGGCAAGAGCCGCCCCGGCCCGTCGCTGGTAATCATGCCGCGTTCTCTGGTCTTCAACTGGAAACAGGAGGCGGCCCGTTTCACGCCCCAGCTGCGCATCCTCGACCACACCGGCCTGGGCCGGCTCAAGCCCGGCGAACATTTCCAGGATTTCGACGTTATCCTCACCACCTACGGCACCCTCCGCAACGACGTGGTCGAGTTCAAGGATGTGGTCTTCGATTATTGCATCCTCGATGAATCGCAAGCGATCAAGAACGCCAACAGCCAGTCGGCCAAGGCGGTCCGCCTGCTCCAGGCCCATCATCGCCTGGCCATGAGCGGCACGCCGGTGGAAAACCACCTGGGCGAGTTGTGGAGCCTGTTCGAGTATCTCAATCCCGGCATGTTGGGCCAGGCCTCGGTCTTTCGCCTCACCGGCACGGCGGCACGCTGTCCCGAGCCGGAAACGCGGGCCTTGCTTGCCAAGGCCCTGCGGCCTTTCATCCTCCGCCGCACCAAGGACCAGGTCGCCAAGGATTTGCCGCAGAAGTCCGAGCAAACCCTGTACTGCGAGATGGATACCGAGCAGCGCAAGCTCTACGATGAGCTCCGCGCTTACTACCGCAATTCCCTCCTGGACAAGATTCAGCGCGAAGGCATCAACAAGGCGAAGATTCAGATTCTCGAAGCCCTGCTGCGGCTGCGCCAGGCGGCTTGCCATCCCGGGCTTCTAGACAAAAAAAAGTTAGCCGCGCCCAGCGCCAAGCTGGACATGCTGTTGCCGCAACTGGCCGAGGTGTTCGAGGAAGGGCACAAGGTTCTGGTGTTTTCCCAGTTCACCAGCCTGCTGGCCATCGTCCGCGACCGGCTGGACAAGGATAAGATTCCCTACGAATACCTCGACGGCAAGACCCGCGACCGCGCCGCCCGCGTCGAGCACTTCCAGAGCGACCCCGATTGCAAGCTCTTCCTCATCAGTCTCAAGGCGGGCGGCCTGGGGCTCAACCTCACCGCCGCCGAATATGTCTTCCTGCTCGATCCCTGGTGGAACCCGGCGGTGGAAACCCAGGCCATCGACCGCGCCCACCGCATCGGCCAGACGCGCCCGGTGTTCGCCTACCGCCTGATCTGCCGCGACACCGTGGAAGAAAAGGTCCTGGAATTGCAAAAAACCAAACGCGCTTTGGCCGATGCCATCATTACCGCCGACAACAGCCTGATCACCAACCTGGACCGGCAGGATCTGGAATTGCTGCTGTCGTAGGATTCCTCAGGCGATAGGCCCTTCGGGCCGTTTTTGCGACAAAAAGTTGTCGCAAACGTCGCAAACCAACATTGCCAATTGCCAATTACCAATTGCCAATTGCCAATTTTTTAAGAGGATTCCCACAGATTTTCAAACTTGGTCTTGCTGTGGTAATTTGCAATTGGCAATTGGTAATTGGCAATTGGCAATGTTTGATCTGCCCCGTCAGGGGCCACGTCTTCCGGGCAAGGCCCTGGAAGAAGCTTAGGCCCTTCGGGCCGTTTTTGCGACAAAAAGTTGTCGCTCAGAGCGGCGAGGTTCAATTTGGAGTGCGGCGTCCATCGCCGCTTTGGATCGGCAGGGCCAAGAAGTTTACCTCTCGATCCAAAGCGGCGATGGACGCCGCACTCCAAAAATTCGGCCGAACCTTTTCTGTGGATATTGACGAGCTTGCAGTTCCCGAGGGAACCGGAAAGCTTTTGATCGTGCGCGTGCCGCGTTTCCGGCGGGACCGCTTAGGTCCCATTTCCGCGCGCTCTTCACCGGCTGATCGACCTGGGCCAATCCCTCGTTTTATTTTGCACTTTTTCGTTCGGATTTCTTTGGCAAATACTGTTGGTATTGCTCGACCGTTTGCCGGGCCATCCTGTCGGCGGTAAACCTTTGCTGGACCGCCGCTTTTCCTTTCTGACCGAGGGTTTGGCGGTAGTCGGGGTCGTGCGAAAGCCGGCGTAAGGCGCGGGCCAGGTCTTGGGGGTCTTGCGGGGTTACCAACAATCCTCCGCCGGTGGACTCCAGCAGTTCCGGAAAGGCGCCGTGCCGCGGCTGGACCACGGGAACGCCGTTGGCCAGGGCCTCCAACACGTACAGGCCCTTGGGTTCCCGATAGGTGGTCGGCACGGACAGCACATCGAGGCTTTGCAGAAACCGCACCTTGGCCGGCAGGTCGGGGGCCTCTACGTACTCGAATTCCTGATCCAGGCCCCAGTGCCGCACCCGGCCGCGCACGTCATCGAAATACGGGCGCTGGTTGTGCCCCAGCCAGCCGCAAACCCGCAGTTGACTCGGCGGAGCGCCGGCCATGTGCCGGAATTGCCGATAGGCATCGACGAGAACGTGCAGGCCTTTTTCCCGGCAGATGCGGGCCAGGTAGCCGACCGTGAAGGTCGCGCGGTCGCGCGGCGGGACCGATCCCCCATGGCCTTTCAAATTCAGGCCGGGATAAACTACCCCAATGCGTTCCTGGGCAATCCCCAGGTATTCGGCCATGAAGTCGGAATAATATCGGCTGGTGGCGATGAAACCGGCTATTCCCTGGCAGTGCTGGCGAATCAACAGCAACG
The DNA here is from genome assembly GCA_964518515.1 of uncultured Alcaligenaceae bacterium. Taxonomy (GTDB): domain Bacteria; phylum Planctomycetota; class Planctomycetia; order Gemmatales; family Gemmataceae; genus CAZFGM01. The sequence goes on from CAZFGM010000303.1 coordinate 5,262, forward strand.
CCTCGGTCCGATATTTTTCCGGCAACGCCTCGAGGAAAAGGTCGTCGCCCTGCAGCGTCGCCACCACGGGCACGCCCAGGCGTTCCGTGAGCGGACGCGCCAAGCCCGACAACAGAACGTTGGTGAGGTTGACGATTTCCGGTTTCACCTCGGTGGCCAGCCAGTGGACGAGCTTGTCGTTCTCCTTGCGTTGATGGCCAAGCTCGCCCTGGAGCATGGAAACGGTCAAAGCGCCCAGGTCTTGGGCTTGCGTCTTGACCGCGAAGCGGCCGGCCCAGCGCAACAGGCTCGGCGCGTCCAACAGCTGATCCACAAACCACGGCGTCTTGCGAAAAAGCGGCACCTTTTGTTGCAGGAAAACATTGATGCCGCCGAAGAAAACGCGGGCCGTGCTGACATTTTCCTCGTCGGTGCGCAGGGGGGTGTAGGTGGGAATGAGCAGGGCGTCGTGGCCCTGTGCGATCAAGGCGCTGACCAAGGTGTTGTCGTGCAAGCAGCTGCCGCAAAACATCCCAGCGGCGCCGGCGGTGATGTAGGCGATTTTCATGGCCTGGATTTTGGGTCCTATCTTTAGAGGCTGTAGGGGACAGGACCCTTGCAAGAATCGAGGGGTCCCAGTTAGTAAGTCTCGATCTCGTCGGGCTTGACCCCCAGACACGAAGCAAGGACACTTAGCGTCTTGCCATGAGGCTTTCCCGTCACCCCTCCCTCGATGCGAGCGATGGTCTTTACGGAGATTCCTGGAAAATCAGTACGCTTCAGGTGACGCTGAATCCTTAACCGACGCAACGAAGGACCGAACCCTTTATCCTGCTGTCGTCGCTGGGCGTTGATCCGCCTTCGGTAATCAGGATCGACCTCATAAAGAATGGCATCTGCGGAGGCTTCGTACTCACCGAGCTTGATCGTGTGCCCGGAGTCGGTCACAGCGAGGGCTGTCGGGTCAGGTGCGCTTGTTCCTGATGGTCGAAAAAAACACAGAGGAACAACCACAGTCGCAAAATTCCCACGAGTGAGCGAAAGGGTTTCTGTTGTGGGGTCATACAGTCCGCCGATGAAAAGATCGAGAGCCTCGTCCCGTGGTGCCAGCAGAACTTCCGCCAGTTCTTTAGAAGGTAGCCGTTTGTAGGCAGCTACTCCCCCGGCGACATTCCGAAAGAGCGTATGTAGAGCGGGAAGACTCTCAGCCCTCGGCGACTGAAGCATCAGTAAGTCACCGAGAACTCTCTTGCTTCCGTGATGAGAGACGACAAAGAAAGAAGCGGCCCGAAGCAAATCCTCGGTTTTCTCTGTTGTCGTGGAAATCCACGTAGACTCTCCTGTGGAGTGCTCGAAGACCTTTCGCCATGCGTCCAGGCTCCTGCATTCGTAGGTGGTTCCACGTCCAAACCAAGCCACCAAGTCCGGGTCTGAATCGACCAGGAAGTAACGGTACTTGATCGGGCCTGCCCTTTTCTTCCGCACGACTTCGGTGGTGAACACCCTATTGATCGTTGTCGTCATCTTCCTGTCCCTGAACTGGATTGTTCGGATGAATTCGGTCCCACTCAGCCTGAAGGGTTGTCCAGGCTGCTTCGATGGCGTCTCGAACTCCCTCGTCGATCTGGCTCCATTTGTCGCCTCGATCGAGGAAGCACCCGGCCCGAAGGGAAAGCCTCCATTTCCGCAACTTGCGGTAGATGGTTACATGAGGCACTT
>CAZFGM010000303.1:7059-8571 GCA_964518515.1 uncultured Alcaligenaceae bacterium
TGTACTTCCAGGTAACTTGAGCGGGCCCGCCAGGTTTCGTAGCCGCCGAGCTGGTGATGCCGCGGCGTGGGCAGATAGCCGTGGTAGCCGTTGGCCAGCTCGATGGTGAAGGTTGGCCGCAGCGGGCTTTTCGCCTTGATTTCCAGGCCGATTTCTACAAACGTCTCGCACGGGATGGCGACGATGCCCAGTTCGTCGATGCGGAGGGCCTGAAGAAGGACCTTCACCTTGGGGGGATACTTGGCCAGCAGTACGGTTTCGCGGGCATAGATTTCTTCGCGCGAAAGCAGCACCTTTTTTCCGGCCTCCTTGGCCTTGGCGAGGATTTCCTGGGCACGTTCCAGGTCTTTTTTACTCGGTCGGCGCACGCCCAGCTCGATCTCCTTCTGGGCCATGGCGAGGTGAACGGGGTGTTGGTGCTGGATTTTCTGGAAGGCGGCGAACGCCGCCTTTGCGACGCTATCAGCGACGAGGCGATTGCGCTCGCGGGAGGGAGTTTTTGGGTCCGCCGCCGCAAAATTGAGATTATTGATGTCGCCGCTGGTGCCGTTGGACAGAATGCCGACGAACGGCGGGTTTTGCTTTCCCGCCCCAAGCAGCTCGGCCATGCGCCCGGCGAATTCGCCGAAATAATCGGCGGACAATGCCGGAGTTCCCCCAACATAATGGAGCGAGTAATTCGCCAAAAAGGCCAGGGGCCGTCCCTGGGCAGTTTGCACCGAGACGAACGACACGTCCGGATCGGTCGGCCCGGCCGGCTTGATCAGGTCCTTGTGCAGGTAGCCGGGGTTCATGCGCACGCGATCGGTCAAGCCGCCGAAAGGATCGGCCCAGAGCCCTTTCATGAGCCAGCGGCGATTGAACACCTGCGTCTTGTCCTGGCCCACGCCCCAACCGATCCGCGCCGGCGTCAGGTTGGCGTTCGCTTTTTCTATTCCCTTGGCAATCTGCTCGGCCAGATACTTCTGGTAGGCCTCATCGGGATCGCTCTGGAAGACGCCGGCGACGGTGGGAGCGCTGTGGGTGTGCGTGGCGGAAATGAGGATGCGCTCGGGCGCTATGCCGGTGCCCTTGTGAGCCAGCGTCTTGGCGGCGTCGGTGATCTCGCGCGGAATCATGCAGCTATCGACGATGGCCAGGGCGATGCGGGTCCTGCCGTCGTCGAGCACCAAGCAGCGCGCGTGCAAGCGATCGCTGGCGGCTTTGGCCTGGCGGTCCTGCGTGCCGCCGTTGACGGAAATGGGAAACTTCCTGGGCGTGACATCCTGGGCATGGGCGCCGGCCCGGAAGACCGGTTTTTTCTCGCCGGCCTGGCTTGCTAGCGGAAGCGCCAGCCAGGAAAACAGGAGGAACATTAACAATCGAAAGAGAAACATGGCCAATCTCCGGGCAGAGGTAATAAACCGTCGCATGTTGATCCGATCCCCTCTTTTCTCATTCCTCCCCATCCACCTGGGCCTGGAACTTGATGCGCTTGTAGACCTCGGCCGCTTTTAGCCGGCATTTGATCGA
>CAZFGM010000304.1:0-8561 GCA_964518515.1 uncultured Alcaligenaceae bacterium
CGGACGGCAAACCATGGTGCGCAGCGAAAACGGTTCCTGACACCGGCCGCTCCCCGGGAATGGGGGGCCGGACGGCAAACCATGGTGCGCAGCGAAAACGGTTCCTGACACCGGCCGCTCCCCGGCCGCTCCCGGAATAGCTCCTCGGCCAAGAACTGGATGGACAGCCCGCTCCGCGTGCTGGCTTTTCGCATCCCCAACGACCCAACGCGCGACCGCTGGCCCATGGAGGTCCTCGACCAGAGCCTGCATGTTTCGCACAACTTCTGGCCGATCACCGCGGCCAACGGCACGGGCAAAAACATTCTCACCGCCAGTTACGAGGGGGTGAGCTTGCTGAGCCGGAACGGGGACAAATGGTCGCGCTGGCATATCGGCAAGGGCAACCAGGACGACCCCAAAGGCAAGCGCGGCGCCAGCGAAATCAAGCAGGGAAAGCTCAAGAATGGCCGAAAGTTCATCGCCACCGTCGAGCCGTGGCACGGAAACCAGGTCGTCGTCTACACGGAGCCCGACGATCCCACCCGGCTCTGGGACCGGCACCTCATCGACGCCCAGTTGCGCTGGGGCCATGCCGTCTGGTGCGCTGATTTGGAGGGCGACGGCAACGATGAGGTGATCATCGGCGTCCGCGACGATCCGGACGCGAAGGACAAATTCAAGGAACGCCGCGGCGTACGTATCTACAGGGCCACCGATGAGCGCGGCGCGACATGGGCCCGACACATCGTCGACAACGGCGGCGTGGCCTGCGAGGACCTGTCCGCTGCGGATCTCGACGGCGACGGCAAGATCGATATCGTCGCCGTCGGCCGGCAGACGCATAATGCGCGCATTTACTGGAATGGGGGAAAGCGGTAGATGATCCCGGTCGCGTTGACATGACCGACGTTGACCCGGCCATCGCCCCTCGACCTGCGCTCCGACGTGATGCTCAAAGAGGCCCCGTCCGCAGCGTCCGGCACGTTGGAAACGTGCCCCACAAGCGCGCTGAGGTCCAGGGCTTGCATTGCTGCCGCACCGAGTTGTTGCCGTTCACGCTGCCGTTGTCAAAGTGAATCGCCGGGGTCTTCGATCTGCACTGCAGCCCATGAAAAGGTCGCGTTCGTTCACGGTAAGGCCCTTTCCTCTATCTATCCATGCGAAATCGGCAACCGGCGAGCGCAATGGATTTATCCACCCGGCCGAAATAGGAGAAACCGGAGGCTGCAAAGCAGCGATTGCCAGGAGAGTCGGTTGGGGCGATAATGAAGGTGGTCAAAGATTTGAACCCTGCCAAGGATTTGATCCGGCGCTTGGATAAGCGGCCCGCATGGAAGTATCAGCCGGCACGAATCCGGAGGGTTTTGCAAGTCTCCGCATAGCTGTCTTCGAAAGGAAGCCCGATCACGCAGTCCGCAGCCAGCCACAAGGGCATTGTGGGCAGAGGCTTGCCCAGCGCTAGCATCTCAGTCCAGGCTTCCAGGCCGGTTGGTTTGTCCTTGCCGGCGGCCGGGCGGCAGGCGAAGGCATAAAGCGTGTCAATGCGCGGCAGCCGGGCGGTGGCCGGCTCCGCCAGCAGGTCGACAATGTCACCAGGCAGATAGCCACTCCGATTCGTGACGATGTCGACCACGATGAGAGCAGCGCCTTCCTGTAAATAGCTGGCGCACTTGACGGCGAAAGCTTTTCGGTTGGCCGGCCGATCCTTGTTCGCGGGGCTGACGAACTCTATGGCGGCGGCAAGCCGCGCGCTTCCCTCGGGCCGGATAAGTATCTCGAATAGATCCATGGCCGGGAAGGTAATGGGAATGCTCAGGGCAGGGGGAGGCGCGTACACCGCCGTTGCCGTGCCCCCCTTGTTTTCACTGCCCCCGTAAAGCTCGAAGGTGGCGACGTCAATCTCTACTTCGCTGCCCAACTTGACATGCGGTGCGGCGACATACTCGGGCGGAAGGAATCCTCCATTCAACTGGTTGGTCAGGATGCTCGCCCAATGGCTATGAAAACTTTCCCAGTGAAAAAGTGGATAAAGGGGGGCATGAAAATGATCGAGCAATGGCATGGCCGTTCTCCTCCCGGTCTGTTATTTTGGGCATGCGCCATTATATGTCGGGGCCCGGTCGCAGAGGATGCTGTTTTCAGTCATGGACAGCTTTTGATCTGGGCACCGTTGTAGTTCAATAAGCTCAGGCCTGGGCGGATGATGCCATCGCCGTGCGGCTGGAGAAAGCCCTGCTCGACCGCTGCACTGCCCTGGCGAAGCAGAAACGCATCACCCGCGACGCCCTGATCGCCCGCGGCTTGAAAGGTCCGCTGGCCGGAGGAGGGTTCATTTCATTCGCACCCCCCCACCCCCCGTTGAAACGAATCGGACCAAAATCCTTTCTTGAAACGAATCGGACGAAAATCGTTTCTTGCAGGAAAGCTGACTTCCATGTCCAGGCACGCTTAGCATTTCTCTGCCATTTTCCCCTCGTTCCTCGTTCCCAAACTCCTGTTTGGGAACGCCGTGTTGGAAACTCCGTTTCGCGGCGGGGGAGTTAATCGCGGTCGTCATCCCCTCCCGCAAAACGGAGTTTTGAGGAATGCGTTCCCAAACGGAGTTTGGGAACGAGAGGACATGCCCGCATTGCATTCCACCCCTCGACACAGACACACACCCCAGGGTGCTGGAATGTCCCCTTTCTCTCCCCCCGTTTGTCCCGATCCCGTTTGTCCCGATCCCGTTTGTCCCCGGTCTTTGGCTTGGACGAAAATGGCTTCTAGTCCCAATGGCGCGGCATTCTTCACGCCACTTCCACCAAGGCTTGCGGGTTTTTCGCCGCAATCGCCAGCAACGTGCGAGCGGCCCCGGAAGGCGCACGGCGTCCCTGTTCCCAATCTTGGAGTGTGCGTACGGATACGCCCAGCAGCTGGGCAAAACGCGCCTGGGACAGCCGGGTCTTTTTCCTGGTCTCGGCCACGTCAGGCACGTTGATCACCCGACCGAACTCCCCGCGGTTGATTTCCCGAAGGCCCTGAACGATCTCCGCGCCGATGTCTCGCTGCTTCTTAGCCATCTTCCACCTCTTTGCGAATCCTGCTCAATACGTGGGCCGGAATGCCTTGCCTGACATTCTTCGAATAGATTGTGAGCAGAACATCTGTGGATTATACGGCAATGCCGTATATGGTCAAGGTCGTGGGCAGCGAAACGGAGTTTTGAGGAGTGCGTTCCCAAACGGAGTTTGGGAACGAGAGGAAACTCCTGTTTGGGAACGCAGCGTTGGAAACTCCGTTTCGCGAGGGGGGAGTTGATCGCGGTCGCCGTGGCATGCTTACACAATAAGCGAGTATGCAGAGTTGTCAATAGAAACGAGTCGCGTCCATCGCGTCCCCTTTTCTGCCGGTGCGGCGGGCCGCCGCCCTGTTCCTCTTTGCCGCAGACCTTCTTCATGCTATGATCGACTTTGGAGTGTTTTCTCCGCGAACCAGGGGAGGGGTTTGCCATGTCAACGAACCGCACCATGCAGGAGCTGAACCGCGAGTTGGCCGACCGGATCAACGCCGAGGCGCGGAGCAACCCGCAATCCCCCTACGCGGGGAAATTCGTGGGGATCGCCAACGGGCAGGTCGTGGTGATCAGCGACGACCTGGATGAACTGGTCGAGCGCCTTGGCCAGGCCGAGCCCGATCCGACGAGAACCTTTTGGGTCGAAGCCAGCCGGGACTACGACGAGGTGCACGAGATCTGGAGTACCTTCTGATGCCGCGCGTGCTGTGGCCGCTCGTGGGCGGCAGGCCAGCGCTCGAGGTCGCTCTGCGCACGCGAGGCCGTCAACCGCTTCTCCGAACGGTGCTCGCCGATACCGGTGCCGGGGCACTTCGGTTTCCCATCGACCTACCTGATCCGCGTCCAGGTGCCGCGACTCGGCTTCGACCGCAACGTCCGGGTGGTGGGCGTTCCTTCGCTGCCCGCCGGGTTCGATGGCATTGCTTGCTTTCGCTTCCTCAATCGGTTCACCTACGGCAACTTCGGCGACCCGAGTCAGTTCGGCCTCGAGGCCTGAGAGACGGAAGCCGAGTTGCTGCGGATTTCTCATGTCGGCCGCCGCGGTCATAGCAACAGCGATGAAAACGGTTCCTGACACTGGCCGCTCCCCGACGCGGTCGTCATCTGCTCTCGCAAAACGGAGTTTTGAGGAATGCGTTCCCAAACGGAGTTTGGGAACGAGAGGAAGACGCTCCTCCCGGGTCGAGCCGCGCCTCGGTAAAAGACGACCGGTGAAGAGCCGCGCACGAAGTAAGCGGCCCGCCTCGTTTGTATCCCGGCAAAATTCGATTCATGTCACCCTCCCCCCACACCCCCTGACACCTTTTTTTCGCCCCGAGAAATGCATTGCATTGCGCCCTGCACACACACCCACACACCCTTTAGCGAGTGTGCATTGTCCGGGAATGGGGGGCCGGACGGCAAACCATGGTGCGCAGCGAAAACAGTTCCTGACACCGGCCGCTCCTCCCCCACCGGCCGCTCCTCCCCTTTCTCCCTTTCCCGGAACCCTCCCCGAACGAGCGACCAGAGGAAAGCGAGTCTCCCATGGTGAAGAACGGCAGCAAGATCCACTTTCATTAGGAAGGGGGTCGATCCCGAACGGGGGCATGGTTCAAGAAGACCGTTTAGCGGGTTACACATTCTTGGAAAGGAGTGGCCCAGGCAGCCGGGCAGGGGGTGTGGCCCAAATCCGGCAATCAGTTTGGGCCACACCCCTACGCTCCACAACCAGTTTATTTCCAAGGAGTTCCAGCTCGTTTCAAGAGGGTGTGGCCCAAATTTGGGTGTGGGCCCCACCCTTCGCTTTGAACGGAACACTGCCCCTTGGCCCCCGCAATCTGCTACCCGGCGTTGAACCATGCCCGAACGGGGTGGAGGAAAAGGACGCAAGAGGAATTGACAAAAGCATTTCCAACGGGCTTGAATTTCCAGGGGAAATGTGGGAAGGTAAGTGTAAATTGAGGCCACCTGGAGTGAAGGCCATGCAATCAAACCAAGACAACCGGACCATTGTTTCTGCTTCATCCCTTTCAGCGCGGTCGATGCAGGCGTTCTACCGTGACCTGCCTGAGCTGTTGAAAAAGCATTCCGGAAAGTGGGTGGCTTATCACGGGGACGAGTGCTTCGGCGTTGGCCGCACCGAGACCGAGTTGCTTCCTTGAGATGGCGCCGGGTCGGGCTACAATACAACCACCAAACCACTCTCCGGAGACCGGCCATGCCGCTTCACGATTGGACACGCGTCAGTGCGGGTACGTTTCACGATTTTCACAACGCCTGGATTACCCACCTACGGGACGCTCTCAACGGCGGTCTGCTGCCTCGCGGCTTCTATGCTCAGGGCGAGCAACACGTCGGGCAAATCCAAACCGATGTCCTCACGCTCCACGCAGGAAGAGTTCCCGTTGCCAATGGGGGAGGCGGGGTCGCCATTGTGGCAGAAGCGCCCCCGCGGGTCAGCCGCAAGGTCGCCGCCTCAGAAGCCGCCGCCGCCCGCGCCGCCCGCCGCACGCTCACCATCCGCCACGCCAGTGGCCATCGTGTCGTCGCTCTGCTGGAAATCCTGTCGCCGGCCAACAAGGATCGACCGAGCAGCGTCGAGGACTTCGCCCACAAGGCGGAGTCGGCGCTGCGCCAGGGCATCCACCTGCTCGTCGTCGATCTGTTCCCACCTGGTCCTCATGACCCCCAAGGGATTCATGAAGTTATCTGGGACGCCTACGGCGACGAACGGAATGCGCCTCCGCCGGACAAGCCGCTCACGCTGGCGTCGTACGTCGCGCGGCAGCTGCCGGAGGCCTATCTGGAGTTCGTGGCTGTCGGCGACGTCCTGCCGCCAATGCCGCTGTTCCTCGACCTGCACGCCTACGTCACCGTGCCGTTGCAACCGACCTACGAAGCGGCCTACCGCGGCGTGCCCGAGATCTGGCGGGACGTCCTCGAAGGCGGGCAACCGCCCGCCGCGTGATGAACTGGCCAAGCGCTGCTCAGTCATAAACCCTCGGATCCACAGCGTTGCCTTCGCCCTTTTTGGAAAACCAACCAGGAATGTCCCCTTTCTCTCCTTCCTGGGCGCCGGTAGCCATCAACCATCAAACCACGACGCGGGGTCGCGATTGAGAAACTCGACTTCCATGCCGTCGGGGGGCAACAGCTCGACGATCGTGTCCACGTGGCCCACTTCCACATCACCAGTCGGCTGAGCCGGCTGACCCTGGGTAAGTGCCTGCCCTGGAAATCCATGCCGCCGTTGTGGTCGATTGGTGATGCCAACCGTAGCCACAAGCTGCCAGCTTGTGGGCTGACCCACAGCGGACAAGCTGGCAGCTTGTCGCTACGAGACTGCTGCCGCATCGCGCAGGCGCATTCCCTTTACAGGCTTGCAGTCGCCCTTTTTGGAAAAACAACCAGGAATGTCCCCTTTCTCCCTTCTCTGACACACACACCCACACACCCTTTAGCGAGTGTGCATTGTCCGGGAATGGGGGGCCGGACGGCAAACCATGGTGCGCAGCCAAAACGGTTCCTGACACCCGGCCGCTCCCGGTTCCTGACACCCGGCCGCTCCTCCCCTTCCGACACTGCATCGGCGATTCCAGGCCGGTTTTTTCCTGGCGCTTTCCATGTTCCCTTTATCAGTACCGTGCCTCTTGGTATGATGCCTCAAAAGGAGGCAGCCATGATCGAACTCACCCAAGAGCAGCGCCAATCCCTCCAGGACGGGGAGGCCGTCCGCGTTCGTGAGAACGGGCAGGAATACGTGTTGCTGCGCCCCGATGTATATGAACGCCTTTCGGAAGGGGAGTACGATGACGCCCCCTGGACGGCGGCGGAGATGGATCTCTTGCGGGAGGAGTCGGTGGCGATGCTCGACCGTTACGGGAAGGATGTATGACCCCGGCCAACGACCCGGCCTTCGTTCTCATCGACATTTCGACCCCGGAGGGGCAGGCGACCGGCCTGGATCAGAACTCGCTAGGCAGCGGTCTCTTTCTGGCAACGGTATTCGAGGAGCGGATCGACCGGGTGATCGGAAAACTCGGCAGCATTGATGCACAAGGTAAATTTCTGCTTGAACGCGGCGACGGAACTGCCGTAGGTCCTACGAGCGAGGCAAGCGGAAACTCGTTTGCTGGGGAAAAACAAAGGGGGAAAACAAAGATTGCCAGTGGTTGGACATCTGGTCGAGCGCCCCCGGCAACAGCAGACTCGGAACCCTCCCCGAACGAGCGACCAGAGGAAAGCGAGTCTCCGATGGTGAAGAACGGCAGCAAGATCCATTAGGAAGGGGTCGATCCCGAACGGGGTGGAGGAAAAGGACGCAAGAGGAATTCAGAAAAGCATTTCCAGCGGGCTTGAATTTCCAGGGGAAATGTGGGAAGGTAAGTGTAAATTGAGGCCACCTGGAGTGAAGGCCATGCAATCAAACCAAGACAACCGGACCATTGTTTCTGCTTCATCCCTTTCAGCGCGGTCGATGCAGGCGTTCTACCGTGACCTGCCTGAGCTGTTGAAAAAGCATTCCGGAAAGTGGGTGGCTTATCACGGGGACGAGTGCTTCGGCGTTGGCCGCACGGAGACCGAGTTGTATCAAAAGTGCCTGCGCCACGGCCTCACGGAGGACGAGTTCATCGTGTTGTTTGCCGACCAGGCAGCACTGGCAGACCATGAGGAGATCGAACTTCCCTTGAACCCTTGACCACTCCTCCCAGCAGGAAGCCATGCCATGCCAGCCATTCTTTGCCAGCTTCCTTTTGCTGACGAATTCACCACGGTCGAAGTCCATGGGACTGCGTATCGGATATTCCCTCGACAAATCATTGTTTGGGTGAGCGTCGGCCCCAAGGGAATGCGCGACCTGGACCCGCGGACTCCCCGTTTTCCTGCCGTTCTCGACACCGGTTTCACGGATAACTTTGTTATCCACGAACAACAACTCCGGCGCTTCGCTGGTCTGGAGCAAGAGCACTTGCGGAGAATCAACGATACCCTCCGCGCCCACGGTCGGCAGATTCCCCTCCATGGAGCTAACCTCTGGATCCATCGCAATCGGACTGGTGAACGAGACCAGTTCGCCGGCCTGCCTTTCCTCCTGGAATTGCATAGGGGTATTGGCATCACGACCGATACAGAACTCTATCCTCGGCTTCCCCTGTTGGGTGGCCGAGCCTTTCGCCGGGATGGACTGCAATTACTTCTCGACTACCACAAGTGCCGAGTTTCGATGCGCACCCCAAGGCGGTTTTGGATCTTTGGTTAGTAATTGGGCCCAGAGAAAAGGGAGCTCTGCTTGAAAGGATAGTGTCGAGAAACATGAACCAGGAAATACTCTGATGAGAGATTTCTTTTCGACCCCCTGATCGCCCGCGGCTTGAATGATCCGCTGGCCGCAGTAGGATTCATTTCATTCGCACCCCCCACCCCCCGTTGCAATGAATCGGACAAGAATCCATGCTTAGCAGCGGGGGAGTTGCTCGCGGTCGCCATCTCCTCTCGCAAAACGGAGTTTTGAGGAATGCGTTCCCAAACGGAGTTTGGGAACGAG
>CAZFGM010000305.1:0-8551 GCA_964518515.1 uncultured Alcaligenaceae bacterium
CAGCAAGCAACCATCGGGTTGCGGCTCGCTGGCAGGGCCGAGAATGTTGGTAACAACTGGCAAGGCCTCAGTGCCCGGTGTGGCTTCTTCGTATTCGTCGAGCCAGCGGTACATGGGTGTGCTGTAGCGCCCATGGGGAGGCTTCATCGGCGAGGACATGTAAACGATTCCTCCGATCAACTCCGCGCGAACCTGCGGCGCCATGGCTTCATAACGCGCATGAAAGGTCTTCTGATCCAGATGGTCGCCGTCTTCGAGGGGAGGTAGAACTTTTTTTCGACGCGGAGGTGAATGGAGCGCTACCATGATTTTCTCCTGCAATGAGATTGCCCGCTGAAACGACCTAGCTTAGCCTTCTGTAATAAGCCCGGCTGGCGAAAAAACCGCGGGGAAAAACTTACGTGGGTCCGGGCTGGCCGCATCAGATAACAGGGAGCTGTTTTGGTTTTTCTCAACGAATCACCCCCAGTTGCGGCAGCGCCTTTTGCAATTCGGCCACGCCCGCGTCTGTCACCTTGGTGTCGGTGAGGTCCAGGCCCTGCAACTGTTTCAGGCCCGCTAGCTCCTTCAGCCCGCCGTCCGTTACCCGTGTTTCCCGGAGGCTCAGCGTCTGCAACTGTTTCAGCTCCGCCAATTCCTTCAGGCCCGCGTCCGTTACCTGGGTGCGGAAAAGTACCAGCGTCTGCAACTGTTTCAGCCCCGTCAACTCCTTCAGGCCCGCGTCGGTTACCTTGGTGCCGCTGAGGCTCAACGATTGCAACTCCTTCAGCACCGCCAGTTCCTTCAGCCCCGCGTCGGTCACCTTGGTACCAAAGAGGTCCAGCGTTTGCAACTGTTTCAGCCCCGCCAACTCCTTCAATCCTGCGTCCGTAAGCCGGGTGCCGCCGAGGTCCAGCGTCTTTAACTGCTCTAACCCCGCCAGATTCTTCAGTCCGGCATCCGTAACGGGGGTGTCAGAGAGGGTTAGCGTCAACAACTGCTTCAACTTACCCAACTCCCTCAACCCTCCGTCCGAAACCTTGGTGCCGCTAAAGTTCAGCGACTGCAGCTGGTTTAGCCTCGCCAATTCCTTCAAGCCCGCGTTCGTAACCTTGGTACCAAAGAGGTCTAAGGACTGCAATTGTTTCAGCCCCGCCAGTTCCTTCAGGCCCGCGTCCGTCACCTTGGTGGCGCCCAGGTTTAGCGACTGCAACTGCTTTAGCCCCGCCAACTTCTTCAGGCCCCCATCCGTCACCTTAGTGGCACCCAGGTCCAGCGACTGCAACTGCTTCAGTTCCGCCAGTTCCTTCAGGCCCGCGTCGGTTATTTTCCACCTACCAAGGTTTAAGGCTTTCGGAGGGTTGACCACTTGGAGGTAATACTTTAGACCCAAGTTGGTCTGGGCCGGTTCGGGAATAAACAATAACTGCAGCTTAAGCCCCTCCAGTTCCTTCAGGCCCGCGTCCGTTACCTTGGTTTCGTTGAGGTCCAGCGCGTGCAACTTCTTCAGCCCCGCCAGTTCCTTCAGGCCCGCGTCTGTCACTCGAGTGCCGCCGAGGCCCAGCGACTGCAACTGCTTCAACCCCGCCAGTTCCTTCAGGCCCGCGTCTGTCACTCGAGTGCCGCCGAGGCCCAGCGACTGCAACTGCTTCAACCCCGCCAGTTCCTTCAGGCCCGCGTCCGTAACTCGGGTGCCCCCGAGGCCGGCGAGATTCAGCGACTGCAACAGCTTCAACCCCGCCAGTTCCTTCAGGCCCGTGTCCGTAACCTTGGTGTCGCCGAGATACAGCCACTGCAACTGCTTCAGCCCTACAAGCTCCTTCAGGCCTGCGTCCGTCACCTGAGTGAACCCGAGGTATAGCGACTGCAAATTGTTCAGACCTGCCAGCCCCTTCAGGCCCGCATCCGTAACCTTGGGGGAGCCGAGGTCCAACCCAAAAGGAAACGCCGGTGCGGGCAGACCTCCCTGGAGGTGCGACGGCCGCGCCCAGAAGGCCGGCGTAACCGATTGGCCTTTCGGACGACCCTTAGTGAAATTTAAAATGCCGAACTCAGTCCGGGTCAGCCAGCCGAATTCCGCGCCGGCTTTTTCCCAAGCCGCGATCACCTTCGGATCAATGCCTCCTGTGTCTGGTTCGGCCTTCGGTTGGGCCAGTAATTGCCGGGTCGCCAGTGCCGCTGCAAGCAGCGCCGCGACCAGGAACGCCCGACCCGGATGCCATTTGATTAGCATGTGCTCACCTCCCCGGAAGAAAACCGCTTGGTTATGACTTGGGTTTCAGGCCTTCCTTTGCAAGAGCCTAAAATGCTGGATCGCTGACTCATCGTTCCATCACTGCTCATAGCGACGGGCCAGAATTTCCCCGGTATGAGGGTCGATCACATAATGCGGCCCTCCGCCCGCGGAAATTGGGTCCGTCAAATCATAATCGACGCGCCAACCATCGGGGCAAGGGTCAACGTGATCTTGAACCCCGAAAAATCGCGGTAGACGCCCTCGGCGTCCTGATGTGCAATGCGAAACACCTCGGCAACGGCCAAACTTGCTCCTGATGAACTTACTTTTATCATGATGTCTCCAAGGCGAGCCGAGCCGCGTGAGCGGCCGGGTTGGGTCCAATCGCTTCCTTAACCCGGCCGCTTACGCGACTCGGCTCGCCAAAATTCATTTACTCACATCCATGAACGACACGCTCGGACAGATTTCCTTGGTGCGGCGCGTCAAGAAGCCCCGGACGGCGCCGACCGTTTTCAAACGCAGCACGCGGCGGGCGATCTTGCGGGCCTCGTCCCGGTGGGTGCAGCGGACCAGCTCCTTGATGGACGGCACGAAGGCGGGGCTCATGCTGAAGCGGCGCAGGCCCATGCCAAACAGCGGCAGGAAGCAGCGCGGCCGACCGGCCATTTCGCCGCACAGAGTAACCGGCTTGGCTTGCCGACGGCAGGCACGCAGGATCTGGTACAACAGCCGCATCACCGGCGGGCTGAACGGCTCGCACAGATGGGCCACGCGCGGATTGTCGCGGTCGGCAGCCATGACATATTGAATCAGGTCGTTGGAGCCGATGCTGATGAAATCCACTTCGTCGAGCAGAGCGTCGATGCACAGGGCCGCCGCCGGCACTTCGAGCATCACGCCAAACGGCATGTTCTCGGCAAAAGGGATGCCTTGCTGGCGCAGCTTATCCTTGGTTCGTTTGACCACGCGTTTGAGGCGCTGCACTTCTTCAAGGGTGCTGATCATGGGGAACATCAGGCTGACCTGGCCGAACAGGCCGGCCCGTAAAATGGCCCGCAGTTGCGTCTGGAAGAATTCCGGATAGGCCCAGCTGAGGCGAATGCTGCGGTAGCCCATGAACGGGTTGGCCTCGCGCTGCTGGCCGAAATACGGCACGTTCTTGTCGCCGCCCAGGTCGAGGGTGCGGATGGTGACGGCGCGATTGGGGGCCGCCTCGATGACGGCGCGATAGGCGGCCAACTGCTCTTCCTCGTCGGGCACCGTGGGATGGGCCAGGAACAAGTATTCGGTGCGGTACAGGCCAACGCCGGTGGCGCCGGCGCGCACGGCCAGGACCGCGTCTTCCGGGCCGTTGACGTTGGCCAAGAGCTCAACCGCCGTGCCGTCGCGGGCCACCGGCTCCTGATCGCGGTTCTCGATGAGTTTCTCGCGGATGTCCACGTACTCACGCTGCAGCTTGCGATAGGCGGCCTCGACCTCGGCGCCGGGATTGACGTACACGTGCCCCTGCCGGCCGTCCACCGCCAGCAGATCGCCGGTGGTCACATCCCGCGAAATGCCCTTGATGCCCGACACCGATGGAATGCCCAGCGACCGCGCCAGAATGGCGGCATGGCCGGTGGCGCCTCCCGTCTCGGTGAGGATGCCGGCGATCTTCAGCTTGTGAAACGAAAGGGCTTGCGACGGCAAAACCTCCGGGGCCACCAGAATCACCGGCTCGTCCGTCTCCAGAGTGTGATGCGAATCCTGCAAGGCGAGCTGGGCCATGATCCGGCCGACCACGTCGCGAATGTCGGCCATGCGTTCCTTCAGGTATTCATCGGGAATCTTCGAGAACAGGATGGTGTACTCATCGAGCACCTCGTGCAAGGCGGTGCCGGCATCGACATGGCGATTGAGGATGGCCGTCTTGACCTTGGCGACAAGGGCCGGATCGCGCAGCAGTAAACGGTGTCCCTTGAAAATGGCCGCTTCCTCCTCGCCCACCTGTTTGCTGACGCGCTGGACGATGGCGTCGAGATCCTTGGCGGCGGCGGCGCAGGCGGCATCGAAGCGGCTGACCTCGTCGGACAGCGCGGCGGCGTCCAGGGGATTCGGGTCGCGCCGGGCCAGCACCGCGTCCACGCAGTAGGCGCGGGCCACCGCCACGCCCGGCGACACGGCCACTCCTTTCTTCATGCAGGTCACTTTAACAGGCCCGCCGTGGGGGGTCAATTGGGGGGACGAAGACATGTCCGCTTCACCATTGCGGCATCTCCCGAATATTCCAGGGATCTTGCGGCACCTCGCGAAAAAGGCGATCCATTTCGGACTCCGTCGATCCTCCGACAAATGCCCCGATGGCTAGCCAACCTGCAATAAGGACCAAAAAGAGTAGCATGGCGATTGCTGAGAACAACGGCCAGGAAATTCGCCCTTCCGGTAATCCGACAATAGTGGGTTTCATGGCAAGACTCGCCGAAAGACTCACCGATCAAGGAATTGGGGGCGCTTTCGAATACCCTGATCGCGAGCCACCCGAGGTGACCCCCGTGACCCCCCCGCTACTCCGCGTCATGGTGCTGAACGAGTCGCTTCGGGGCGGTGTTGCGCCAAGCCGCGATCAGGGCTTGCCGGACGGTCACCGCGTCGGCGTCGCCCAGGCGGACGATGGTGCACCCCCGGCGGCCCCACGCCCCGCTGGCCGGCTGGAAAACGTCCGGCTCGGCGCGGACCAGCGACGCTTGCTGGTCCGCGGTCAGCTTGACCATCCCCCAGACCTCGTCCGGCCCGAGGGTCGCGAAGATCTTGCCCTTGACCCGGAAGTCGGGATGGCCCATGTGCGCCTGTTCCGACGCTTCGGGAAGACTGAGCGCCAGGCTCCGGAATTCTGCGGCGGTCACGCGTTCCTCCGAGCCTTAATCAGTACGCACGCATCAAGACCTGTCAGGATTTTCCAAGTTTTTTGCAGCCGCGTCAAGTCGCTACGCAAATGGAGCTCCTAAGCGGAAAGCCCGCAATTCGGCGCCCATTAGGGCCGCGAAAGAAAAAGCACTTGTTAACCGCTGAAGGTTCGCAGGTCACATTGACAGGCGAAACCCGGCCCGCTACGATCACAATCTCTTTGGCCCCTTAGCCAAGCGGTAAGGCAGCGGATTGCAAATCCGCCAGCCCCGGTTCGAATCCGGGAGGGGCCTCTTTTTCGATCTCGCCGTATCTGGCTTTAAGAACGCGACTTGCATCAGTCGGCTCCTTTCGGCATGTCGCCGTTTTTCGGCGATTTTGGCCAACTGTCACTCAAACTGTCACTTTTTTCATTCCCGACCTTCGCTGTCGGCGCGGCTTTCGCGAAAGCCTGCCAGACGACGTCCGCCGTCGCTTCGGCACTTCGACCCACGTAAAACTGCATCGTCGTGCTGATGCTCTCGTGCCGCATCATCTCCATCAGGACCAGCGGCATGACTCGAACGGCCCAGCGATCTCCGAAGGCGCGGCGGAAATCGTGGGCAGACGCGTACTTCTTCTTGCGCGTTCCCGGGTGGACATTGACGACAACGCCGGCTTTCTTGCCGATCCTAGAGATGAGTTTCATCACCTGGATGATGGTGAGCCTCCCCTCTCGGTCTCGCTCCGGCTTCGGGTTGAACACATAACCGGTGCGCTTGTCAAGTGGCGTGTGCAGTAGCAGTTCGGCGAACTCCGGGGCAATCGGCAACAACCGGTCTTTGTGGGCCTTTTCCAGCTCGGCCGGGATTCGGAACATTGGCCGGCTGGCGCTCAGGTCGATGCAGAGCTTGTCCTGGCAGTTCCAGGTGAGTTCGAGCGCTTCGCCCAGGCGCAGTCCCGACCACCACAAGCCCTCGATCAGGTGTCGCCACGATGGCGCTCGTTCATCACCGATCGTTGCCATGAACCCATTTATTCGGAATACTTACCCTTAAATCAAGCATCATGCTCTGCCCAGCCAGCGGTTCGTACAGGTCCGGCGGCAAGTCCTACGGCGAAACATTGGCCGGCGGGTCCAGCAACTTCAACTCGGCGGCAACCCGTGGCGGCCGGGCTGGCGTCGGGGCATTGTCCAGGAAGCCAAACCGGGCACGCAACCGGGCAATCGGTGCGCCTTGTGCGCTATGTATCTCTATTTCTTTTCCAACTCTTAAAACGCTCATTCGCCGAACCCTCTTCGCGTGCAATATAAATAGGGTGGCATAGCGTACATGGCGCACACAACGCACGGCCTATCCGCCGAAACCATTCAACCCGTCCGCGGCCAAGCCGCAGTAGGCGTAAAACCGGCTTCCTCTTGGGCCAATCCCTCGCCTTTCGGTCTTTTGAAACACGCGGCGAACCTCCTTGCCGAAAGACCGATCCGCCAACGGAGAATAGCCGCTTGATGTGCACCAAGTTCGGTACATCTGACGCGCCCGACAAAAGTCGATTTCTCAGGAATTTGGGATCAAATTTCCAGTGTTTTTGAGGGTGGTTTCTCCAAAGAAGGACTTTTGTCGGGCGCGTCACATCTGATACAACGGGGTGCACGGGGTTTGCCCTTCCGGGGATTCACGGCAGGTATCCAACAGGAAATGCGGGCCGGGTTGTTCTCTGTCCGGTAGTCGGCCAGGGCTTGCTCGCAAACTTGGGATTGCGTGAACCGATCTTGCTGGCGAAGCCGATCCAAGCCGGCCAGCGCCCAATTGAAAACTCCCGGCAGTTCGCCGGACGCTTCCCACCACTCCGGCTTGTCCATCCCGAAAACCCGGCCAGGGTCGTTCTCGGCAATGGTGATTCGGAAGGGAATCAAGATCATCCGCCGCCACAACCCGCCGCTCCGATCCGAGAACCGGGGCCGGTTATTCGTGGCCAGGATAAGGCGGGCGGTAGGGACAGTCTGAATTGGCGGTTTGAACTTTCGGTCAAATTGCATCAGGTCCCCGGAAGTGAAGGATTTCAGGAACCCCTCGGCAGCCTTGTCCAATTCGCCAACTTCGGAAGCGCTATTTGCCAGCTTGCCTACCGTTGGCGTCAGTTGAAACCGCTCGTTCGGGGAAAGTGGCTCGGCCGGGTCAAATTAATGCACGTGGAAAAACCGCGTGTGGTCCTCAAAGGCTGCCAGCTGGTGAAGAGAGAGTTGGTCGATAAATCACACCACGGTCAGGTGCACAAATGCAAACGTCATGCGGGCGCTCTCCGGAACGACGCCCAGGAGGTGTTGGCCGCTTTTGAGCTGGCCGGAGGAAACCAGCTCGTGCAGTATGAGGTAGAAAGAAGCGGCTCCGGTATTGCCCTTGGTGGCCAGGTTGGTGAACCACCTGGCAAAGGGAATTTCCAGGCCCTTTTCCACGAGCGCCTGGTACAAAGGCCGGCGGTACCGTTGCGAGGAGTAGTGGGGCAAAAACCAGTCGATGCGCTCCCCGCGCAATTCGCGTTTGTGTTTGATCCTGTCCAGGGCTTTTTTCATCAGGACCGGCAGGCCCTCCTGGAGCACGCTGACGTCTTGGGCCAGGTTCAGAAAGCCTCCTCGGCACAGGCGGGCCGGGTCGGCGACGCTGCGGTAGCCGACCAGGGAGCCGTCCTCCTGCTTGTGCAGCCCGAACGACATGCACACCGGCGTTTGGGGAGCGTAGGAAAAAAGGTCCAGCCAGTCGATGCGTAAGTCCGGGCCGCGGCCGCGAGGCGCCGGCGTAATCAGCAGGGCGCCCGCCCCATCGGATAGCATCCAGCGCAGGAAATCGTTTTCGAACGCCAGGCGCGGCTCCTGGCCGGACTGGCGCTGCAAGTCCAACTCGGGCTGGAAATGGCCGGCCGTCAGGCTGATCGAGGCCAGCTCCGAGCCGGTCACCACGGCATTGCGGCAAGCTCCGGAGGCCACATTCAAGTAGCCGTACTTGAAGGCGCTCATGCCGGAACAGCAGACGCCGGCGGTGCTCGCGACCTCGCAGGGCGGACAACCCAGCTCGGCATGCACCATGCTGGCGTGGCTGGGGATGACCTGGTCGGCCGAGGAGGTGCCGCACACCAGGCATTCCAATTCTTCCAGGGCGAAACCGGCGTCCTGCGCCAGGGCACGGATGGCGGCGGCCGTCATCTGGGCGTTGCTGTGAGTTTGCCGGCCGCTCCCGGGCTCGAGGGCATAATGCCGTGTCGTGATGCCGTTGAGGGCCAGGATCCCCCGCCGGACGCGGGCGGACACTTCATCCACCGGCCCCAGCACCCTGTCCAGGTCGTCGTTCATGACGGGATCGTTGGGCAGAAAAACCCCGCAACCGCTGACAAATGCCTCACCCATTGCACCCCCCTTTTGGGCAACGCCGTGAAGGATTTTTCCCACTCAAAGATTGGGGTTTTGGTGAATTG
>CAZFGM010000306.1:0-8479 GCA_964518515.1 uncultured Alcaligenaceae bacterium
AAGTAATGCCGCGGTTTCTCCCGCCCCGGCGGTGGACCTGGAACGGACCGCGACGGAGCCCGCGCCGGACTGGCGCGAACCCGGTCCGACTGCCCCGGAAAGTCAAGAGATTTCGGCGATAGCTCCACAGCGGTACACCGCCAAACGCAGCCTCCTGGGCCCGATGTTGCTGATTTTTTTGATCCCTTATTCCCTTGTGACCACGGGGATCATCGCCTTTTTGCTTTTGAATCGCCCCAAGCCGGTCGATCCGTTCGAACGGCTGCCGGACCCGAATCCCAAAGAAGACGGAGCCCCGCAACGAGTCAAGCATAATGCTCGCCTTCCGGACCACCTCAAAACCCCTCTGTTAAAAGCGATTCAGGTGGGAGATCTGGAAGTGACCCCGCTCCAGGTGGCGGTGGACAAAGGGGACCTGGTGCTGCACCTGAAAATGCGCAACCTGTCCAAAGACCTGGCTTTCAATCCCTTGCCGTTTTCGTTTGTCAACAACGCCCTGTACAAGAAAAATAAACCGTATACCTTTCTCGATGCCGGCGAAGCATATCTGTACGGAGGCGACGTTTTCTGGTTTAAAGGGGGGGAGCGGGTCCTGGACGGGAAATTTTCGCCCGGCGAGGAATTAGTCACCCAACTGAGGACCCATGAGATGTATCAACGCGCGGTGGCGGCGTTGCGGCAAGCCAACAAGCCGTTGCTGTGGCGCGTGCAGGTGCGGCGGGGCCTGGTGGAAACCAGCCAGGGATTGAAATCCGCCACGGCGGTGATCGGCGTGGAGTTTCCCGCCAGTGCCATCAAAGAGGGGGCCTGAAGTTGCCGAGCCGGCAGCCCGAGAGCGCGAGCAACGGGAACGAACAACTTTTTGGTTTTTCCCCCGGTTCCTGGTTGCCGGCCTTCTTCCTTGGAATAAGATGCTTGTAGATGGTTCCTTCGACCCTCTCAATTAGGGTTGATGGCCTGGAAACTGGAACGTCGCCTATTTCCATAACCTTGTTCGTGAGGAGCGCTGGCTGCCGGCACGCTGGCAGCGGCGGAGAATTTCATGAAACTGACACGCGCATCCAGTTACGCCCTGCACGCCGTGGCCTACATGGCGGGGCAGCAAAAAAAAGACCTGCCGGTCGCCTCCCATATCATTGCCCAGAAGCGAGGCATCCCGGAACGGTTCCTGCTCAAGGTCCTCAAACCGCTGGTGTCGGCGCAGGTGTTGTTTTCCGTCAAGGGCCCCAACGGCGGCTATCGGCTGGCCCGGCCGCCCAGCGACATTTCCGTCTTGGAAGTGCTCGAAGCCGTCGAGGGCCCGATTCGCGGTTACGCTCCTGGCGGCGAAGACGGCCCCCTGCACCGCAAGCTCGAACAAATCTGCGTCCAATCCGCCGAGGTGCTCCGCAAGCAACTGAGTAAAATCAAAATCTCGGAGCTGGCCAGCCGCGATTAAGAAATCATGCGAAAACGGGTAGCCGCAGGCTTCAGCCGGCTTCAGCCTGCGGGAAATCCGCACCCTAAAGGGTGCGGCTACCGTTTTCGAATAATCTCTAAGAAAATGGTTCCTAGTCAGACCAAGCCCGCAGGCGCGTCCAGGGGCCTGCGGGTTTCGGCCCTTGCCCCCGTCCGCTTCATGGCCCTCCGCATCACGAATCTCCGGCTCGGACTTAGTGACCCGGAAGCCGCCTTGGTGGATCAAATAACCCGGATTTTGGGCACTGCCCCGGTCCACTGGCGAATCTTGCGCAAAAGCCTGGATGCACGGGTCAAGGACGACCTGCATTTCGTCTATACGGTTGCCGCCGAAGTGGTCGAGGAAGAGGACCGCGTGGTGGCGCGGGCCCGTCCGCCGCAGCCGATCCGGCTGCAATCTTACCAAGAACCGGCCTTTCGTTTACCTCCTCCGGGGAGCCGGCCATTGGCCCACCGGCCGGTGGTGATCGGATCCGGGCCGGGGGGCCTGGTCGCCGCCTATTTTCTCGCCGCCCAGGGATATCAACCGTTGCTCCTGGAACGCGGCAAGGCGGTCCGCCAGCGCATTCACGACGTCCATGCCTTCGACGCCGGCGGGCCGTTCGATCCGGACAGCAACTATCTTTTCGGCGAGGGCGGGGCCGGAACATTCAGCGACGGCAAGCTGACGTGCCGTGGCACCGGTTCGGAGGTGCGCCGGGTCCTGGAGCTTTTCGCCGAATGCAAGGGCAAGCCGTCGATCGTCTACGAATATCGGCCGCACCTGGGCAGCAACCGGCTGCCGGCGGTGGTCAAGGCCCTGCGCCGGCGGATCGAGGCCCTGGGCGGAGAGGTCCGCTTCTGCTGCCGGGTTGAGGACATTGACTTGGTGGACGGCCGGTTGCGCGGGCTGGGGACTTCCGCGGGGTATATTCCGGCCACTGTCGCGGTCCTGGCTATCGGCCACAGCGCCCGCGACACCTTGGCCATGCTGCTGCGCCGCGGCGTACCCCTCGCGCCCAAGCCGTTCCAGATGGGCGTGCGCATCGAGCAGCCCCAACTAACCGTCAACCGCGTGCAGTACGGCTTGGCTCCCCTGGAAGACCAGCTCGGGGCCGCCGAATACACCCTGGTCGCCCGCGGCCCGCACGACCTGTTCACCTTCTGCATGTGCGCCGGCGGTCATGTCATTCCCAGCGTTTCCCAACCCGGCTATTTCTGCACCAACGGCATGAGCCTGTCGAAGCGCGGCTCGCCGTTCGCCAACAGCGGCCTGGTGGTGACGGTGCCCGTCGAGCAGTTCGGCGGCCCGGATGTGCTGGCCGGCGTGCGCTTGCAGGAACACTACGAGCGCCGGGCCTACGAATTGGGTCGAGGGGAATATCTCTGCCCCATTCAACGGGCCGAGGATTTTCTCTGCCAGCGCCGCACCGGCGTCTTGCCGGCCAGCAGTTACCCGCGCGGCCTGGTGTTGGCCGAAATGGCCGAGATCGTGCCGCCGTTAATCGTGGCAGCTTTGCAGTGCGGGCTGCCCATCCTCGACCGCCGCTGGCGCGGCCGCTTTCTCCCCGACGCCACCCTGGTCGGCCCGGAAGCGCGCGGCAGCTCCCCCGTCCGCATCGTCCGTGACGACCGCAGCCGCGAATCGCCGGGCGTGGCGGGCCTGTATCCCGTCGGCGAAGGCGCCGGCTACGCCGGCGGTATCGTCAGCGCCGCCGTGGACGGTTTGCGCACCGCGATGGCCATCATCGCCCAATACGCACCGCTGGCAAAATAACAGGAACTGTGGTAAAACTCAAACAAACTGATAATTCCCGGATCACATAATTCGGGAGCGGAGGCGGAGACGGGGATGCGTCCAACGTGGTTGATCGAAGCTGGTGTCTACGGCGACGAGGCTTTCCCACTGCTGGAAGAAATCCGGCGGCAGGGCATGGTCGGCGAGGAGATGCCCCATCAAGCACTTCGGATGGGGTCGGCCCCTGTCGTCGGCGGGAAGCCCCTCGCGCCCGAGGCGTGCGTCCTCGGGTACGGCACGTTCCCGTTCGCCCGGCAGATTCAGCTGCACCACCGCTGGGTTCCTGGTGCCTGGTGTTCGGCGGAGAATCTCGACTGCGCGGTGTACTTCGCCTACTTCGGTCGCTACCTTCTGAACCAGCATTACGCGATCATGCCAGGGGTTGAGGCGATTCGTCAGCGCGATTGGTTGTTTTCAATCTTCGGTCGAGACGAACGGGTGTTTGTCCGCCCGACGAGTTGCCACAAGCTGTTCGTCGGCCGGTGCATCGACCGGGAGTCCTTCGCCGCAGGTTTGGCCCCGACGCGCTATGACCCGGCGACGCTGGTGGTCATCGCCGCTCCGCAGCCGATTGAGCACGAGTGGCGGCTGGTTGTCGTAAGTGGTCGTGTCGTCGCGGGCAGCCAATACGCCGTGCGTGGAGAACGGGCGATTACTGCGGACTGCCCGTCGGTAGTTCGGGAGTTCACCGAGTCGATGCTGGCGGAGGTGCGGTGGCGTCCCGATCCCGCCTTCATGCTGGACGTTTGCGAGTCGGCGGGGCGATTGTGGCTGGTGGAGTTAAACAGCTTCAGCGGCTCTTGGCTATATCGGTGCGACTTGTCTGCCGTGGTCGCCGCGGCGAGCGATTTGGCCGAGCAATCATGGGAGCGGAGCCGCGCCGATCCACGGTAGAAATGAACATACCAGTAGACGGCGGGGCATGACGGCCATCTAAGTCAGCGGCTCTCCAACTCCGCCGGCGGCGGAGTTTTGGCGATAGACAGGTATCCACAAGTACCATGGATGTTCTCACCGCGATTATCGATGCCGTTCCCGTCGCGGTCCTTTTCCTGATCGCCTGCACCGGGCACACCTTTTTCATGGTCACCGGGCTGAACATCCTGTACGGCTGGCCGCTGCCGCACGCCCTGCTGCGGGTGACGCGCAAGATTGACATCCTTCTCATCCTGGCCGGGCCGGTCCTGTTCTGCTACGCCTTCGGGTTTTTCGACGGCCAAGGCTTGAGCTGGGATGCCGGCAGCCGCGGCTACCTGGTGACTCCCTACACGGTGATCTGCCTGATCCTCGGCAGCCTGGTCGGGCCAACCGCCATCGTGCTGTACCATCTGCGGCGGACCCCCGCCAACCTGATCCACAATCATAATGAAACCGTCGATGTGGCCAGGGAGCTCGGCTACGCGCCCGCCGGCAAAGGCAAGAAGCGGTTCCTGGCACGCATTCCCGGCAACCAGGTATTTCAGGTCGAGTTCGCCCAGCGCGTTTTCCAGCTGCCGCGCTTGCCCCGCGCCTGGAACGGCCTGACCATTCTGCACCTGACCGACTTGCACCTGTGCGGCACACCCGATCGGGCTTTCTATCACTACGTCATGGATCGCTGTCTGAAGTGGGGCATTCCCGACCTGGTGGCGGTGACCGGCGACGTCGTCGATAGTCCCTGGCACCACCGCTGGATCGTGCCGGTGCTGGGCCGGCTGCGCTGGAACATCGCCGCCTTTGGCATCCTTGGCAATCACGATTCCTGGCTCGACACGGTCCGCATACGCCGGCGGATGCGCCGCGCCCGTTTGCGCGTCCTGGCCAACACCTGGGAACAGATTGACGTCCGTGGCCAACCGCTGATCGTCATCGGCCATGAGGGCCCTTGGTTCAAGCCCCAGCCCGATCTGTCGGCCTGTCCGGAGGAACCTTTCCGTTTCTGCTTGAGTCACACCCCGGACAATATTCACTGGGCCCAGAAAAACCACATTGATCTGCTGCTGGCCGGACACGTGCACGGCGGCCAGATTCGCCTGCCCTTGATTGGCTCGCTGTTCGTGCCGAGCCGTTACAGCCGGCGTTATGACTGCGGCACGTTTTTCGAGCCGCCGACTTTGATGTACGTCAGCCGCGGCCTGGCCGGCCAGCACCCCTTGCGCTTCAACTGCCGCCCGGAAGTGACGTGGCTTGAATTGCGGGCGATACCCCTTGGTACCTCCTGACGACCGAACCGCTTACGAATTATTCGGACCAGCGATTCCTTGAGATAGGGCCCTGCTTCGATTTCAAGCCGTTCCAGAACCCAAGATCGGGGTAAGGAGTCGATCATATCGCTGGCCACCTGAACCGACCCTTGGGCCCAACTCGCTAAAAAACAAATTCGGGAAAAAGGGCCTTCTTTTCCTCTTGGCTGAGGGAACGCGCCACCGCTAGGGCGGTATAGCGGTCCTTGCCCTTAATAGCGGTCCGCACGATGGCGGTGTTTATTACCTGCATGAGCCGGGCTCCCGCGCGAGATTAGTTCCCCAAGAAAGCATCGGCCGTCTCGGTCGTCAGGGCATCGTCGTTGTCCCACAGGGCGGCCAGGTTGTGTTGGATGCGGCGATTGGCGAGGGCCAGGAAATAGCGGCCGGCCTGGTCCGCGCGGTTGACCTCGTCGGGTTTGCCGTTGCCGCTATTGGTAAGCAGGTGATCGAGCCGGCTTAAGGTGCACGCCGAGGAATAAAGGTCGCCGGCGGCGTCGGCAATTCGTTCTTGCAAGTACTGGCGTTTCAGCACCTCCTCGGCGATCGCCAGTTCTTCGTCGCGATTGTCGCGGCGATTTTTCAGGGCACATTTGCGCAGGTAGGCCAGGACCTTGGGAATGACCAGGCCGAAATCGCGGACGCGGCGGGCCAGGGCGCGGGCTTCGCGTTTCAAGCCGCGGCTCTGGATGGGAATATCCGGCGACGTGAAGCGGGCGGCGATCTGGCCGGCCCCGAACATGAACAGTGTGCCGAAGCGCTTGAAGGGATGCTTGAGAGCGTCGAGGATGCCTTTCAACTGCTCGCCGACGCCGCGCATGCCGACCACGGCGATGAAGGCTTTCAAAACGTCGTTGGCCCCTTCGCCGATCGTGTTGATGCGGGCGTCGCGCATCATCCGCTCGTAGGGCTCGTCCGTGAAATAAGCCTTGCCGCCGAAGATCTGAATGGTGTCGTTGACAATGGTCCAGAGGTGTTCGGTGGAAAAAACCTTGAGCATGGCGGTTTCGAGCATGTAATCTTCGGCGCCGCGGTCGATGAAGGCGGCACACTGGGCGGTGGTCGCTTCCATGGCGAACGCGTGGGCGGCCATGAAGGCGATCTTCTTTTTCACCAGCTCGAACTCGCTCAGCGTTTGCTGGAACTGGATGCGCGTCTTGGCATAGCGGACGGCGGCGGCCAGGCAGGTCTTGGCGGCCCCCGTGCAGCTCGCTCCGAACGTGGTCCGGCCGAAATCGAGCACCGTCAGGGCCACGCGCAGGCCCTTGCCGAGCTGGCCGAGGATGTTCTCCGCCGGCACGGGCATATCGTGAAAGGCCAGCCGGGCGGTGGCCGTGCCGCGGATGCCGCACTTTTCCATGCGGGCTTCGACCACCTCGAAACCGGGCATGTCCGGCGTGACGAGAAAAGCGGTGATCTTTGTTTCCTGCGAGCCGGGCACCGGAGTGCGGGCCATCACGGTCAGCACCCCGGCGATGCCGCCGTTGGTGATGTAACGTTTCTCACCGTTGAGGATATAAGTCTGGCCGTCGGGCGTGGGCGTGGCGGTGGTCTGGACGTTGGCGGCGTCGGAGCCGGCTTCCTTTTCCGTCAAGGCGAAGGCGCAGAGTTTCTTGCCGCTGACCATGTCGGGCAGCCAGCGGCGCTTCTGTTCCGGGGTGCCGAACAGCAAGAGGGCGCGGATGCCGATCGACTGATGCGCATTGACGAACACCGCGGTCGAGGAACAATGGCCGCCGATCACTTCGAGGATTTTGGTGTAACCGAGTTGCGAGAACCCCCTGCCGCCGTATTCTTCCGGGGCGGTCATGCCCAGGACGCCCAGCTCGCCCAGGCCGTCGATGACCGCGCGGGGAATGTCGGCGCCGCGGTCGATGGCGAAGGCATCGATCTTGTCGGCGGCAAAACGGCGCACCTGGGCCACGGCCTTCTCGACCGTGGCCCCTTCCCCCGGCTTCAGCTCCGGGTAAGGAAACAGCAGCCGGCCCGGAAACTGGCCGAAGAACAGGCTCTTGGCGAAGCCGAGCTTGTGTTCTTCGCCGGCCAGCAACTCCTCGGCCTGTTTTTTTTGCTCCGCGACTTGTTGCGCGGTCAATGCCATGGGATCCTCCCTTGGGGGAAGGAACAACGAATCAACGGTCCTGTAAAGCCCCTTAGCGATTGTACGCCAAAGGTCCCTCGGGGAGGCAAGACCAGAACCCGTAACAATCCTTTCGCCCGTTCCCAGCGCCAACCGGGTTTTCCCAACACTGTAATTCACGGTTTACAGAGAATCCCAAGAAATGTCGTCTCGGGCATCCTGTGGAGAGTAACCGAAATCCTTGTCAGATTGCCTGATAGGTCCCCCTCTCGGAAAAACGGGAGTTGGGTTTGGTATTGGCCCAGCTTTTGCTTAAATACATCCTCGGCCTCGGCGCTTTGGGCATGCTCGGCTACGCCTGGCGGCGCCGGAAAAGGGCCAACGTTGTTCCTTGTTAAAGGAGGTAAATGACTGGAAACCTGGAAACCAAAATTATTTCGGCCGCCGCTTGGCGGTTTTGCGCGACAGTCCTGGGCTATCGCGACAAACCTTTGGGGATACTGTTCACGCGAAACCGCCAAGCGACCTTCCACGACGCAGCCCAAGGAGAAAGAACCCGCCCGAGCGGTCAGAAAAGTTCACAAATTAATAATTTTTCCATTGCACGCTTTTGCCCGCTGGATTAGGATTTACTTGTTCGCCCAAACCTACCTGTATCCGTCACATTTTGGGGGGAAGGCTATGTTCACGATTTGGGGAGCCAAGCAGAAGTTCTGCGATGGCCTCACGCGCCGCAATTTTCTGCAGATCGGCGCCTTCGGGGCCACTCTGACCTTGGCTGACATGCTCCGCCTCCGCGCCGGCGCGGCGCCGGCGAGCCACGCTGCAACCACCACCAAATCCGCCATCATGATCTACCTGCCGGGCGGGCCGTCGCACATGGACATGTACGACATGAAGCCCGACGCCCCGGTCGAGTTCCGCGGCGAATTCCGGCCGATC
>CAZFGM010000307.1:0-8442 GCA_964518515.1 uncultured Alcaligenaceae bacterium
GGGTGCATTTCTTGCGGATAACCGGGCCGACGCTTACGAGCGGCTGGTGGACCGCCTGCTGGCCTCGCCGCATTACGGCGAGCGCTGGGGACGGCACTGGCTCGATGTGGCCCGCTACGCCGACACGCACGGTTTCACTATCGACGCGCCGCGCGAAATCTGGAAGTATCGCGATTGGGTCATCGACGCCCTGAATAAGGACTTACCCTTCGACCAGTTCGTCATCGAGCAGATGGCCGGCGACATGCTCCCTGGGGCCACACTGGAGCAGAAAATCGCCACGGGCTTTCACCGCAACACGCTGATCAACCAGGAAGGCGGCATCGACCTGGAACAGTTCCGCGTCGAGGCGGTGGCCGACCGCGTCAATACAACCGGCCTGGCCTTCCTCGGCCTGACCCTGGGCTGCGCTCGCTGCCACGATCACAAGTACGACCCGATCAAGCAGCGCGAGTATTTTCAACTGTTCGCCTTTCTGAACAATCAGTCCGAGCCGATCTTGAACTTGTCCACGCCCGAAATCGTGGCCAAACGCGAGGCCATCCAGGCCAAGCTCATCAAAGCCGAGGAAGAATTGAACAAGCGCCTGCGCGAATACGTGAAAAAGTTGCCCGAGGCGGAAAAACAAAACATCACCCAGGATATCACCACTATCTTGAACCTGTTGCCGGAACAGCGAACCGGGAAACAAAAGCAAACCCTGGCCAATTTCTTCAAGACCAAAAGCCTCGAGATCAAGAAGGGCTTTGACCAGATCGCGGCTCTCAAGAAAGAAGAGCCAAAGTTCCCGACGACCATGGTCCTGCAAGAGCTGCCCAAGCCGCGCGCGACGCACCTTCATATCAGCGGGGACTTCACCCGCAACGGAGAAAAGGTCGGCCCGGGAGTGCCGAGCGTGCTGCACCGGCTTTCTTCTAATGCTAAGCCGCAAGCGGCGGCCAACCGCCTCGATCTGGCCCGCTGGTTGGTGGATCGCTCCAACCCGCTCCTGGGCCGGGTCACCATGAACCGCCTGTGGATGCGTTACTTCGGCAAGGGTATCGTGGAAACCGAGAACGACTTCGGCCTGCAAGGCATCCCGCCGTCGCATCCCGACCTGCTCGACTGGCTGGCCCTGGAATTCATGGGGCTTCCGGCGAGCGGGGGACGTCAGCCATCAGAGGGCTTACGCCCCCCGCTCGCCCGCGCTTGGTCGCTCAAGGCCATGCATCGCTTGATCGTGACCTCCGCGACCTACCGCCAAGCGTCGCGGGCACGGCCCGACCTGGCCGAAATCGACCCGCACAACAAATACCTGGCCCGGCAAACGCGCCTGCGCCTCGATGCCGAGATCGTCCGCGACAACGCCCTGGCGGCCAGCGGCCTGTTGAGCCGGCGCTTCGGCGGCCCCAGCGTCTATCCGCCGCAGCCGGACAACCTGTACCAGTTCACGCAGGTGCAGCGCACCTGGAAAACCAGCACCGGGCCGGATCGCTATCGCCGCGGTATTTACACCTTCTTCCAGCGCTCGTTGCCTTATCCGGCGATGATCGTCTTCGACGCGCCGGAAGGAAACAGCGCGTGCACGCGGCGCGTTCGCTCCAACACGCCGCTGCAGGCCTTGACCTTGCTGAACGACCAGGCCTTCATGGAACTGGCCCAGGGATTGGCCGAGCGAGTATTGAAGGAAGCCCCGGCCAGCGATACGGCCCGGATTCGCCACGCCTTCCGTTTGTGTCTGGCACGCGAGCCCAGCGCGAAGGAAGCGAAGCGGCTGGAGCAATACCTGGACCAGCAGATTCAAGAATTTCGCACCGCCATAAAAGACGCCGAGGCTCTGCTCGGCAAGGGACCGATCGCCAACTTGGTGCCGGCCGATTTGCCGCACCGCGCCGCCTGGACCGCGCTGGCGCGGGTATTGTTGAATTTGGATGAGTTTATTACTCGGGAGTAAGAGGACCCCCAAATGCCAACCATAAAAAAAAGATATATCGTTGATGAAAAGCAGCGCCCCATAGGAGTTTTTTTAGATTTGAAAACCTTTGCAAAGATTGAGGAAATCTTGGAGGACCATTTTCTCGGAAAGATCATGGAGGAACTGAACGGCGCAGAGGCCTTGCCGTTGGCGGAAGCGAAAAAATATTATGCCAAGCTGAAAAAACGCTGATGATTTGGACCGTTTTTGCCGTTCGTTCTTTTTTGAAAGACCTAGCCAAATTGCCAAAAGCGATTCGGCTCGTGGTGGAAAGATTCGCTTTCGAGGACCTGCCGGCAACGGAGAACCCTTACGCTCATCCCAAGGTGGAAAAACTCAAAGGGTATAAGGACTTTTACAAAGCCCGGTTTGGCGATTATCGGGTGGGAATGCGCCTTATCAAAGACAGCCGAGTGGTCGAATTGTGGTGCGTCAAACATCGCAAGGAAATCTACCGACATTTTCCCTGATGATCAAGAGCGGGGGTAATGTTTCATGAAAAGTTTGGCCGACGATTTGCCCCTGAACTCGCCAAGCAGGTGCATCCGGACTGGCGCACCAAAGAGGCGGATTACTGGAAAGTGCGCGATCAACTCCTGGGGCAGTATCGGGACCGCCGGGGAATCTACACGTTCTTTCAGCGCTCGTTGCCTTATCCGGCGATGATCGTCTTCGACGCGCCGGAAGGAAACAGCGCGTGCACGCGGCGCGTTCGCTCCAACACGCCGCTGCAGGCCTTGACCTTGCTGAACGACCAGGCCTTCATGGAACTGGCCCAGGGATTGGCCGAGCGAGTATTGAAGGAAGCCCCGGCCAGCGATACGGCCCGGATTCGCCACGCCTTCCGTTTGTGTCTGGCACGCGAGCCCAGCGCGAAGGAAGCGAAGCGGCTGGAGCAATACCTGGCCCTTCAGGTGGAGGAATTCCGTGCCGCCCAGGCGGATGCCCAGGCTTTGCTCGGCAAGACCGGAGCCCTGGGCAAGTTAGTCTCACAAGCCGATTTGCCGTATCGCGCCGCCTGGACCGCGCTGGCGCGGGTGCTGCTGAACTTGGATGAGTTTATTACGCGGGAGTGAAACCAATGTCTTCAACCCTGAAATCCCTTGGGATCGACAAACTAAGCACCGCCGAGCGCATCCTTCTCGTGGAGGAACTCTGGGACAGCATCGCCGACGATGCCGAACAGCTACCCTTGACCGAAGCGCAGAAGAAAGATCTGGAGCGCCGCTTGGAGGCTTACGAGAAAAACCCCAAGGCAGGCTCTAGCTGGGAAGAAGTGAAGGCGAGGTTGGGGAGCGGGTCGTGAGTCTTCCCTTGATCCTTCAAGAGCGTCTTATCGAGGAGCGAACCATGTCTTCTCCTTTTCCGGGAATGAATCCGTTTCTCGAGCGAGACGCGGTTTGGCATGATTTTCATGAAAGCTTCATGCCCACCGTCCGCGAAGTTCTCGCGGTCCAGGTGCGGCCGCGTTATTTGATAAAAATCGACGAGCACATTTACATTCATGAGTTGCCGGCCCAGACAAGGCGCCTGGTGGGTAGGGGAGACATTGCCCTGAGCCAAAATCGCCCGGAAGATGGTTCCACTTCCAGCACCGCGGTTCTGACGGCACCGGCCCAGGTTCAATTACCCAATGTGGACGTGGAACGTCTGTCGTTTCTGGAAATTCGCGACCGGGAATCCGGAAAGGTCGTGACCGTGGTGGAGCTTCTCAGCCCGTCCAACAAGAATCCAGGGCCCGACCGGGCGCAATACCTGGCGAAGCGAGGGCGGCTCTTGAACAGCGCTGTTCATCTGGTGGAGATTGATCTGTTGCGGGTAGGGCCGCGCATGCCCATGGAACCCGTGCCGGCCCTCGATTATTGCGTCCTGGTTAGCCGTCACGAGCAGCGTCCGTGGGCAGGGTTGTGGCCGATCCGCTTGCGTAATAGGCTGCCTGAAATACCGGTGCCCTTGCAAGTCCCTCACCCCGATGCGCGGCTGGACTTGCAGCAGATTTTGCATCGAATCTACGATGCGGCCGGCTACGAGGATTACATTTATCGCAGCCCGCCCGAACCGCCTCTAAGCCAGGAAGACTCGGCCTGGGCGCAGGAACTGTTACGTGAATAATTCGCTCACACGCGGATCGATTGGAGGGGGGAGTAATGATCCATGAAAAGTCTGGCCGACGATTTGCCTCCTGAACTCGCGGCCCTGGTTCATCCGGACTGGCGTGCCAACGGAGCGGCATATGGCAAGTGCGGGACCAACTCCTGGATCAATACCAGAACCAGTGGATTGGATTTGCCCGCGGTGTTGTGGTTGCTCACGGCCATAGTCCCGTCGAGTGATCCACGCCGCCATGGATACCGGTTTGCATCCCTACTTCAACTGTGTTGGTCGAGAATATGAGCCATGCATAATGATCCGCGGGCCGAGATACAGAACGATGATCAATCCGAGCCAAATTGAGGAAAAGGTAAGCCCATGAAAAGTCTGGCCGATGATCTGCCTCTGGAAATGGCGAAGCATGTCCACCCGCAATGGCGCGCCAACGAGGAACAATATTGGAAAGTGCGCGACCAACTCTTAGAGCAATATAAAGACCAATGGATTGGTTTTGCCGATGGCAAAGTGGTGGCTCATGGGTCGATTCCGGTTAAAGTGCTTCATGCTGCGGCCCAGACAGGGTTGCATCCCTATTTCGTTTGTGTCGGGAGGGAATTTGAACCGATTCGTATTCGGCGAACCGTTTTTCCTTACGATACAAAATACCCGAGAGAGCCTGATACCGGGCAATTGGCCGCACCAAGACCGCAGATTTCTTCGAAGCTGCAAAATAATTCGTGTTGGAAGGAATTCCGGTGAAAAAACGCGCGACGGACATCGCCAAGCGAGTCTTCGAGCCTGCCGAAATAATTCGTATTGGGCCTTGTTGCCGAACGACTATGAAAATGAAAAGTCTAGCCGACGGTTTACCCCCCGAAATCGCCAAGGAAATCCACCCCGAATGGCGGGCAAACGAGGTGGAATACTGGTCCGTGCGCGATCAACTTCTCGAGCAATACAGGGACCAGTGGATTGGCTTTGCAAGGGGGAAGGTGGTCGCTCACGGCACCAGTCCCGTGGAGGTTTTCCACGCGGCCATGGATACGGGTTTGCATCCCTACTTCACCTGTGTTGGTCGAGAGTATGAACCCTGCCGTATGCGCCGTGCGGTCTTTCCCTATGATTCCACCTACCCCGGAGAACCGCTGCCGATTCTACAAGTTGAATTTCGGACCCAGGCCGGCTTGCCAGGGATTATTTTGGGGGATGTCATTCCTGACACAGGAGCTGATGGCAGTACACTTCCTTGGCGTGATTGTCAACTTCTTCACTTGGATCCGGCCAAAGGAATTCCGGGATTAATGGTTGGAGTTAGTGGTCCCATCGCTCAAACCGTGCTTTTTCAAATCTGGGCCCGTCTTGATGGCGTTGATTATCCCTGCCGCCTCCAAGCCAATTACTTTAGCTCGGCCCGGATTTTAGGACGCGATGTTTTGAAGCATTTGAATATTCTTTTTCGGGGACCGGCAAAAGAAACCATAATTAACCCCTAACACAGGCTACGCCATGAACCTCGCACAACAACACCTCCTCGCCCAAACCCGCCGGCATTTCTTCAAAGACTGTGCCCTCGGCGTCGGCAAGATCGCCCTGGCGTCGCTGCTGGCGGATCGGGCCCTGGCCGGGGGCGGCCAGCAGCCGCGCATCGTCAACCCGCTGGGGCCCAAGCGGCCGCATTTTCCCGCCACGGCGAAGAGCGTCATCTACCTTTTCATGGCGGGCGGGCCGAGCCAGCTCGAGTTGTTCGATTACAAGCCGCGCCTCAATGCCCTCGACGGCCAGCCGATACCGGAATCGTATCTGCGCGGCCGGCGCTTCGCCTTCATGAGCAGCTTCACCAATCCCAAGCTGCTGGGCGCGCGCCGCCGGTTCGCCCGCCACGGCCAGAACGGGGCCTACGTGTCGGAACTGTTGCCGCACATCGCCTCGATCGCTGACGACATCGCCATTTGCCCGGCCATCCAGACCGAGGTGTTCAACCACGGCCCGGCCAAGCTGTTCGTCAACACCGGCACGGCCCAGTTCGGCCGGCCCAGCATGGGTTCGTGGGTCACCTATGGCCTGGGCAGCGAGGCCCAAGATTTGCCCGGCTTCGTCGTGCTGCAATCGGGGCCGCGCGGGCCGCGCGGCGGGGCGCCGCTCTGGGGCAGCGGCTTTCTGCCCACCGTCCACCAGGGCGTGCCCTTCCGCACCACCGGCGAGCCGATCCTGAATCTGACCAATCCACCCGGCATCAATCAGCGCCGCCAGGGCCAGGCCCTCGACGTTCTCCGCGAGCTGAACGCCGCCCGCTTGCAGGAAACCGGCGACCCCGAAATCGCCACCCGCATCGCCGCCTACGAGATGGCCTACCGCATGCAAACCAGCGCCCCCGAGTTGATCGACCTGGGCGGCGAGACCCGGCGAACACTGGACAGCTACGGCGCCCAACCGGGCCGGATCACCTTCGCCAATAACTGCCTGTTGGCCCGCCGGCTGATCGAGCGCGGCGTGCGCTTCGTGCAGCTTTACCATACCGACTGGGATCACCACGGCGGGCCCGGCGCCGACCTTGGGCATGCTCTCGAACAAGTGTGCCGCGAAGTGGATCAGCCGGCCGCCGCCCTGGTGCGCGACCTCAAACAGCGCGGCCTCTTGGACCAGACTCTGGTCCTCTGGGGCGGCGAGTTCGGCCGTACTCCCATGGGCGAAAACCGCGAAACCGTCGGCCGCAACCATCACATCGAGGCCTTCACCATGTGGCTGGCCGGCGGCGGCATCAAGCCGGGCGTGACCATCGGCGCCACCGACGAGCTTGGCTTCAGCCCCGCCGAAGACAAGATTCACGTCCACGACCTGCAGGCCACCATTCTGCACCTTCTGGGCCTGGACCACCTGCGCCTGACGGTCCGCTTCCAGGCCCGCGACTTCCGCCTCACCGACGTCGCGGGCGAGGTGGTGCGGAAACTACTGGCCTAAATGTAGGATGGTTTGGCAAACCGTCCGCCAAACAGGACGGTTTACAAAACCGTCCTACATGTGGGTGAAGTTGGGTTGGCTATTCCTTGGTGCCGATGCAATACAGGTAGCGGTTCGACCGCAGCAAGAGTTGGCCGTCGTGCACCACCGGGCTGGCGTTGAACACACTCGTGTCGCCCAGGGTATTGTGGGCGAGGAGCTTGAATTCGGGTTTGGCCTCGACCACGTAAGCTCCGCCTTCGCGGCTGACGTAATAGAGCTTGCCGTCGGCCGACACCGGCGAGGCGTAAATTCGGCCGGGGTTTGGCGCGAGGCGTTCCTCGTAAACCACCGCGCCGGTTTCGGCCTTGACGCAATACACCGTTCCCCGGCTTTCGCTGGCCCAGTACAGATGGCCGTCGTGATAGACGGGCGAGGAAACGTTGGAGCCTTTGCTGATGCGCCACAGCGGCATGACGGCGCCCTTGCCGCCGGCTTTGATGGCCAGGGCGGTGTTGCCGCGGCCGCCGATCACGTACAGGATGCCGTGGTGGGCGATGAAGCTGGGGCAGACGTAATCGCCGATGCCCTGGCAGGTCCACAATTCGTCGCCGGTTTGCGGGTTAAAAGCGCGGACCTTGCCCATCATGTTGACCACGAGCTCCTGCCGGCCGCCCACGTCCACCACGAGGGGGGTATTCCACGATTGCCGGATACCCGGGGAGGTCCAGGCGGTTTTGCCGTCGCTGTTGTGCAAAGCGACCAGAGCGCCGCTCTCGACGCTGGCGTTGACGATCACCAGGTCCTTGTACAAGATGGGGGAAGTGCCCGACCCCCAGCTGTTGGTTCCGGTGCCGGCGCTTTTATGCCACAGCTGCTTGCCGTCCAGGTCGAAGGCCAGGACGCCGCTCTTGCCGAAGAACACGAAAACACGCTGGCCGTCGGAGACCGGGGTGCTCGAGGCGTAGCCGTGCAAGGCCTGGTAACCTTTGAAGGAGATTTCCTTCAAGGCGGCCGGCACGTCGCGGGTCCACAATATTTTTCCCGCGCGATCCAGGCAGACGAGGTGGCGCTGTAGTTTTTGCATGTCCCCTTGGCCCGCGTCCGTGCCGTAGCCGCTGTAGCAAGTGAGGTAGATTTTCTTGCCCACTACGATGGGGCTGGAAGCGCCGGGACCGGGCAATGCCGTTTTCCACACCACGTTGGAATCGGCGCTCCAGGAGACGGGCAAGTTCTTGGCGCCGGCAATTCCCAGGCCGCCGGGACCGCGGAACCCGAGCCAATCGCCGGCGGCGGCCGGCGCCGCCCCAAGCAATACCAGGAAAAATGGCAGCGTTCGTTGGATCATGGGAACCTCTTGGTTTGGGTACTTGCTAAGATTACCATTAAGGAATCATCCGAACAGGGGTAGCCGCAGGCTTCAGCCTGCGGAAATCCGCACCCTAAAGGGTGCGGCTACC
>CAZFGM010000308.1:0-8432 GCA_964518515.1 uncultured Alcaligenaceae bacterium
CCTGGCGGAAAGTCTAAAAAACACGAGCAAAAAAATCCCTGGTGAACGGGGCTGACCCTCAAACATTGGAAAAAGCGCAATGGTATTGGGTGCAAAGGTAAAGAAAGTTCCTTGTACTTTTTGATCCATTGGGCAAAACCGAAGTGTTTTTTTAGTTCTTGACCCGGGGATTGTTTGGGCTTCTTCTTTTTCGTTCCGGCCTGCAAAATGTCGGTAACGAATTGGAATACCTCCGCCGGGTGGCGCTCGGCCAACTTTTTAAGGGACTTCACCAGAGTCGGAACGTCGTGGCCTGACCAAAGCGAATCCAAAATTGATTGCCTGCCGATCAAATTCAGAACCTCTCCTTGTTGCTCTGGAGCAATGGCAGCGCCTTCATTCAGGTATTGCCCTAAGGGTTGAAAGGCGA
Organism: uncultured Alcaligenaceae bacterium; assembly: GCA_964518515.1. GTDB lineage: Bacteria > Planctomycetota > Planctomycetia > Gemmatales > Gemmataceae > CAZFGM01. Next base: position 410 of record CAZFGM010000308.1, read on the forward strand.
CTAACTTTTGGTAGGTATCATCGGAAATACCAATCTTGGGCATGACAGCCTCCTTTTCCATGGGCCCATGTGCGCTCAATCGGAATTCTCCGCGTCCTCAGTCAGGGCAACGCTCTTAGCGAGCTTGCTAGGGAAAGCGCCCTCTTCGACGATTTTGATTTCGTCGTCCGTTAGCCCGTAGAGCTCGTAAACAAGCCGGTCGATCTGCCGGTCTGTAGGCTGGATTTGCCGTTGGAGAGTTGTTTTTTCCTGGGCGGTCTTGGCCATTGAGAGCCGCTCGGTGAAGCCGAGCATTTCTTTTACCAGTTGCACCACCCGATCATGACGAATCCGGTCTTTTGAGTTCTCCAAATCCAGTTTCCGAAATGGAAGCTCGCGCGTCTGTTTCAAGACGATCTTCGGGAAGTCGTCGCGTCTTGCCACGCTTTGACTCGCCAGAAAGTACCAGGACATGAGGCCGCTGTTTAACAACCCTAAAAGGTAAAAGATATGGCAACTCGTTTCCGTCAAGAGCAAGCTCTGCATCGACTTATTGGTTATGAAGGCGCGTTCGGTATACCCAGCTTGCAGGCGGAATTGCCGGCTGATGAGTTCACGCAAGAGCAGGCGGGGGCCCCGAAAGTAGCGCTCCGGCTTGTATTCCGCCAAGGATTCGTCGTAACGGATGAATCCCGATTTTCCCTGCGCGAGTTTGTAACGGCGAACAGTCCCCGTGAAAGCCGGTCGCGGATTCACGGAAGGCTTTTTAGGAAGGACGTCAAAGGGGGTCACGCCGCGTTGAATGTCGGCAACTTCCGCGAATTTGCCGCCAACCGATTCAATCTTGCGGATGATTTTGGTTTCTTTTTCTGACAAGGTAACCAAAAACTCGTTTCGAGGCCCTTTAACCCAGCTCACCGCATCGGTGGTCTTCGTGAACAAATCAAAGTCCGCAAGGGAAGTAATTCGAAAACGTGGTGGAAATACGCTGAGGGTTACCGGCGCACGAAGCAAATGCCTCAAGATTTTCGTTTCGGGGAGTTTTTCTGCAATTACAATGACGGTATCAATTTAGGCTCCGAAGACGTCGTAAGGCATGGTCGCAAAAGCGACCGGCTTGAAGCGCGCGGCGAAGACCTCGCGCAACTGTTCCATGGTGGGCGCGGAAACCCATCCCGATTGCACGATCATGCCGAATAAGCCGGTCTGCCGCAAAAGCTTTGCTGATTTCTCAATGAAGAGCGCGTAGCTGTCATGGGTCGCTTTGGAGCAGTCGAACCGCTTTCGATAGTAGTACACCTGCTGCGCGTCAGCGAACGCACCGTATGGTGGATTCCCAATCACCGCGTCAAATCCCCCTGCCTTCATGATTGCCGGAAACTCCGTGTGCCAGTTGAGTACGTTGATGCGGTAGCGTTCGTCCTCGTCGAACAGCGTGCCTTGGTGGTTTTCGTAGAACTCAGGGCCAATGAGGGAGTTGCCGCACTTGATGTTGCTGGGGAGGTCGGGCAGGGCGCGCTCGTGGTAGAGCAGGAGTTGTTTATCCAGGGTTTGTTTGGATTCGCCTTCAAGAACCTTGAGCAAGAGGGAGAGCTTGGTGACCTCGACGGCTTGGGGGTCGATATCAACACCGAAGATGTTGTTGAGGAGGATACGACGTTTTTCGGTGGTGGCCAGCTGCCAGATGTTTCCGCTCGTTTGGTAGATCACCTTGGTATGTTTGGTCGGGCCGTCCTTGACGTACCAATCGCGGTGCCAATCGAGGAGATATTGGTAGGCGCCGAGGAGGAAGGAGCCGGAGCCGCAGGCGGGGTCGAGAATGCGGAGCTTGACGGCTTGTCGCGGCGTCTTGTCTTCCAGCAGTTTGCCGACCGTGTTCTTGACAATGTAATCGACGATGTAGGTTGGTGTGTAGTAGACGCCGCCGGCTTTGCGGACCTCGGGCTTTTCTTCAACCTTGGCCTGGTGCCCTTCGGTCAGGCGGATGACCTTGCCGAGAAAGCGCTCGTACACCTGGCCGAGGATTTCGGCGGACAGGACCGAAAACTCGTAAGGGCTTTGCGGATAATAGAGGCTGGCGATGATTTCCTTGAGCGGCTTGTCGTCGAGTTTGAGGAAGGGCGTAAGCTCATCCGGCGGCTCGGCGCGACTTTGTTCGGGATGGAAGTAGAACAAGCCGGAATTGTAGCGGTCGTCGGCGTCGCGGAAGATTTTGAAAAGACGCGGATAGATGTTCGGCCCATTGCACTGGCCGAGCAGCCGGCCGTATTGCTCGATGCCGCGGTCCTCGCACATGCGCAGGAACAGGATGCGGTCGATGGTGGCCTGGACGGCGAAGTTGAGCTCGCGCTGGCTGAGGTTGGGATTGCGCAGGGCGAAATTGCGGGCGAGCTGCTCGCGCCAGGCCTCGATTTCCTCGAGGAAAGCGGCGTCCACCGTGGCCGTGCCGCGCTTGACCTTGTTCGACTCGGCGTACTTGTCGAACGAGCCTTTGTAGACGGCGTCGCGGCCGAAGATGCCGGCCAGGTCGTCCCAGCGCTCGGCATAATCGCGGTAGGTCAGGTACAAGGTCCGGGCAACCGAGGGCTTGTCGCTCAGGGAAGGCCGGCCCCGGCAATCGTAGACGGCCAACTCGGCGAAGTTGGTCAGGATCGACAGCGGCAGGCCGGCGGACCAGGCGTAGCGGCGGAGCTGGTAGGCGGGTTCCGGTTCGCTCTTAAGATGCACGGCTGGCCGCTTCGCTTCGAGAAAGAACTTGCGCGTGCCGCCGACGCGAAAGCAGTAATCCGGCGCCTTGGTCACGCCGCCGATCTTGATGGCATCCTCGTGGACGACGTCCTTGTAAGCCTCGGCGAAGCCCTGCGTGTTGTCGATATCCCAGCCCAAACACTTGAACATGGGATCGATGAACTCAATGCGGGCCTGGGTTTCGTTATAGGCTAAGGAGAAGTAAGCTTCGACGTTGTCGTCAAAGCGTTTCACCAGTTGGGTGATTTCTTTGGGGGCGGCCATGGGAAACATTCTACTCGGGTGCAAAAGGATTACCATATTTCCGCGACGCCAAGGAATTGATCTGCGTGCAGGGAATCCTGATTTTTCCATCGCAAGCCCAGGCCCGCCCACACAGTGTCGCCAGAGGATTGAAGATCAAGCGCCAGCCCATGAAATTGCCAATCTGCTGGCCGTCTCGCAAGTCATGACCCGTTTGCGATATAATGATCCTCACCTGCTGGCCCTTTTGGGAGGGAAACAAATCATGATCGAATCGCCATTGCTCCAGGAAATCATTGCGGAAACAAAGCAAGAAGACATCCTTCGAATTCTCAAGACTCGGTTCGGTCAAGTTCCCATGGAGGTCCGAAACGAATTGAAAAGTGTTCAAAAGGAAAAAAAACTGGCCAAACTAATTGATCATGCAGTGGTGTGTCGAGACCTGGAGGCCTTCCCCAAGCGATTGGCGGATTAAGGCTCGAGATTAAAACACCATTCCGGTGGCCTCCAGCATCGCCAGTAAATCCCGCCTCCTCATGGCATTCCCTGGATTTCCCGCCGATTTCTGTTAGACTCGCGCAGAAAGCCCGTAGTCTTAATAGACGAGAACTGCCATGGCCGAACCGCCGATTACGCGGCCGAGCCTGCTGGTTCGCTTGCGCGACGCGCGTGACGCGCTGGCGTGGAAGCAATTCGTCCAGCTGTACGCGCCCTTGGTCTACGGCTTCGCCCGGCGGCGCGGCTTGCAGGATGCCGATGCCGCCGATGTCACCCAGGAAGTGCTCCGCGCGGTGGCGCGGGGCGTCGCCGGGCTGGTGTACGATCCGGACAAAGGGTCGTTTCGCGGCTGGCTGTTCACCGTTGTTCGTCGCAAGTTACAGGACTACGCCGCCCGGGAAAAGCGGCAAAGTCCGGGCAGCGGCGATTCCCGCATCCACCTCCGGCTGGAGGAAAAAGTCGCCCCCGAACAAGAAGAAGCCGCCTGGTGGAACCAGGAGTACCAGCGCCATTTGCTTGCGCGGGCCCTCGACCGAGTGCGCGGCGATTTCCACGAGGCGAGTTGGCAGGCCTTCTGGCAAACCGCCATGGAAGGGAAAAAAGCCAAAGAAGTGGCCCAGGCCCTGGGAATGTCCGTGGCCGCCGTTTACATGGCCAAAAGCAGGGTCCTCACGCAGTTGAAACATCAGATTCAGCAATTGCAGAACGAATAAGTCGGGGAGAGGAGATGATGGCATCCAAACCATGTCCCGACCCGGACCGGCTGAAGGAATTGCTTCAGGCCGCTTCGCTGGCCCAGGTCCCGGCCGGGCTGGTAACACACGTCGATACTTGTGAGAGCTGCCAGCAGACACTGGAGGAAATCACCCTGGCCAGCATGCTGTGGCCGGGAGCGCTCCCCACCCTGCCGCCGCTTCCGGAACCGGCTTTGCAAAAAGCCATGGAGCAGCTGGCAACCGCTGCCCCAACTATCGATCATTCCAGCCCCCCTGCCGAAGAACCGGCTCTTGATTTCCTGAAGCCTTCAGACAACCCCGAGCATCTCGGCAAATTAGGTCACTACGAGATTCTGGAAATCCTTGGCCGCGGGGGCATGGGCGTGGTCCTCAAGGCGTTTGATCCACCGCTGAACCGGATCGTGGCCATCAAGGTGCTGGTGCCGCACATGGCGGTCAGCCCCGTGGCGCGGCAACGCTTTATCCGCGAGGCCCAATCGGCGGCGGCCATCAACCACGACCATGTCGTCACCATCCATGCCGTCGAAGAAGCCAACGGCGTCCTTTTCCTGGTGATGCACTACGTAGCCGGCCCGTCCTTGCAGCAATGGCTCGAGGCCGCCGCGGGGCCGTTGCCCCTGGGCGAAATCGTGCACATCGGCCGGCAAACGGCGGCCGGCCTGGCCGCCGCTCATGCCAAGGGATTGATCCACCGCGACATCAAGCCCGCCAACATCTTGTTGGGTGAAGCGAGTGGTGGAGTGAGGGGTGATGCAGCGGTGATGAGGGAAGAAAACACCACTCACCACTCACCAAGTACCACGCACCAGGTAAAAATCAGCGATTTCGGCCTGGCCCGGGCCATCAATGACGTCAGCCTCAGTCAAGCGGGGATCGTGTCCGGCACGCCGTTGTACATGTCGCCGGAGCAGATTTCCGGCGGGGCGATTGATCACCGCAGCGATTTGTATTCCCTGGGGGTATTGCTGTACCGCATGGCCACCGGCCGGGAACCCTTTGTGGGCGAGGATACCACGCAAGTGTGGTCCAAGCACCTGTTTGAAAGACCACCGGCCCCCTCGGAGGTAGCGCCCGCGCCGCTGCCGGGGTGGCTGGAACACCTGATCCTCCGCCTGCTCCAGAAAGATCCCGCCGCCCGGCCCCAGTCGGCCGAAGAAGTGATCCGGGCACTCGATCCGCAACCCGCTCCGGTTCCCGTTCCTGGGAATGAGGAAGCCCGGTTGGCAGCCTTGCACAGGTATCGCATTCTGGATACTGATCCCGAACAAGCGTTCGACGACCTGGCGTTTCTGGCCGCCCACGTATGCGGCACGCCCATTGCCCTGATCACCCTGGTCGATGCGGACCGGCAATGGTTCAAGTCGAAGGTCGGCTTGTCTTTGCAGGAAACCGCACGCAACATCTCCTTCTGCACGCACACCATCATGAACAAAGATCCGCTGTTTGTCGGGGATGCGCTGGCGGATGAGCGGTTCGCGGGAAGTCCGTTGGTTTGCGGCGCCCCGAACGTGCGGTTTTACGCCGGTTTCCCGCTGGTCACGCCGGAGGGTCATGCTTTGGGCGCCCTGTGCGTGATGGACCAGGTTCCCCGGCAACTCAGTCCGGACCAGGTCTCTGCCTTGGCCGCCTTGAGCCGGCTGGTCCTTTTGCACCTGGAGCTGCGCCGCGATCTGTTGAACTTCAAGGATGGCGTGACCCGCGATCGAGGTTAAACAATCCAGCCGCCAGCGGCTTGGCCTGTGCCGCTAAGCCGCCAGCGGCCGGCGTCACCAGGAGGAATACGTTGTCTTGGTATTTCGCTAATTCATACTGGCGGAAGGCCCCGCAACCTCTTATTAATAGGAAGGTCTTTTTTTGTGCTGCTTACCTTTCCGCTGGTCGCGGGAATCTTGCTATCTCTTTCTTTGCTCCAATGGAGGATACACCATGAAACCGTTTGTCTGGAAATTGGGCGCTCCCTCGGTGTCCTTGGCGGTGATAATGGCCCTTGGCCTGGTTGGCCTGAACCAGGGACAAGATCCCGCCAAAGCCCGGGCCGCCGCCAATGGCGACGCCAAGGAAGATTTCGACGCCGTCATGAAACGCATGACGGCGGCCAAGCCCGCTATTCAAAAAAAGCATGACGACCTGCTCAAGCAGCGCTACGACCTCAGCGACCGCCCCGCCAACGGGGTGACCATGACCCGCGGCAAACCGGTCCAGGCCGGCCCCCGCGCCAGGTTGCCCAAAGGCATGACCTGGCAGAAGTTGGGGGCTCTGAGCCCCGAACAGATCCGCAACAAGGGCCTCTTTCCCAGAGGTTTTTTGCCGTTGCCCCACCCGAATCACCCCGAAGGGGGCATGCTCTTCCCCAAGTTCCACATCGAAGAAATCAAAAAGCAGGAAAGCCGCGATCTGACCCGCTTCGATCTCGATTACGACTTGCCCGACCATCTGTTGCCCGAATTCCCGCCGCCGATCTTCCTGACGACGCGCACCGATCTGGGCGACGTGTCGAAGGGCAAGCTGGTGACCATCGACAACTTCCACGAGTTGTTCAAGGACATCCTCAACCCCAAGCAACTGGAGGGTCTGCGCCTGCTGTTAACTCCCATGGCCCAGCAGCAGTTCAACGCCACCGACGATCGCCGCAGCGCCCGGCCCAGCCGCGGCGTGACCTGCTTCGACTGCCACGTCAACGGGCACACCAATGCCGCCACCCACCTCGTCGGCGACATCCGGCCGCAGGAGTTTCGCCACCGCATCGACACGCCGTCGCTGCGCGGGGTCAACATCGGCCGTCTGTTCGGCTCGCAGCGCTCCCTCAAATCGGTCGAGGATTTCACCGAGTTCGAGCAGCGGGCCGCTTACTTCGACGGCGATCCGGTGGCCGCCCAGAAGAAGGGCGTCACCATTCTGGAGCGCGGCAGCCAGGTCCATTTCATGGGCGAATTCCAGGACTTGATGGATTTTCCGCCGGCGCCCAAGCTCAACATCCTGGGCAAGCTCAATGCCAAAAAAGCCAGCGACCAGGAGTTGCGCGGCCAGGCGCTGTTCTTCGGCAAAGCCGAGTGCGCCACGTGCCATCCGCCGCCGTACTACACCGATAACTCGATGCACAATCTGAAGGCCGAGCGGTTCTTCAAGCAGCACCTGGTCAACGGCCGCATGGCCTCCGCCGACGGGCCGATCAAGACCTTCCCGCTGCGCGGCATCAAGGACTCGCCGCCCTACCTGCACGACGGCCGGCTCCTCACCATCGAGGACACCGTCGAGTTCTTCAACATCATTCTCGAAACGCGCCTGAGCGAGGAGGAAAAGCAGGACCTGGTGGCTTTTCTCCGCTGCCTGTGAGGATTTCGGAAAAAAATCCTCCCCCACATGCGGGCTATGAATGACCTGCCTGAAAAGGGGGGCTTTTTTCTTCTTGATCGCCAAGAATTGTTGCCCGGGCGGGCTCAGCTCGCCCGGGCAATTATTTCCAACATAACTTCGTGGAGCAGTAAACGATGCAAGCTGGGGGCGGCGCATCGACATTTTGAACAGGTTCGCCCGATTCGCCCCTTTTTTAGCGGGACGCCGAAGGTGACCGCCCCATCCTTTATTGCAAGGCCGCACCACGGCGGCCTGAGGTCCGCTGGGCGCAGTTTTTCGCACTCAACGTCTGGCCAAAACGTGCCTACAGTCTCCGAGTTTATTTCTTCGGCACATCGGTCAAATCCCAGACGCGCACAGTCTGATCAGCGCCGATGGACGCCAGGCGCGTCCCGCGGAACAGGAACACCACGCCCTCGACCCAGGCGGTGTGGCCTTCCAGAGTCTTGATGGCCTGGCCGTTG
>CAZFGM010000309.1:0-8347 GCA_964518515.1 uncultured Alcaligenaceae bacterium
GTGCCGATGTTCTTGTTGTTCCAGCCGTGGCAGGTGGTGTACAGGTCGAGCGTGCCGTTGTTGTCGATGTCCTCGAACTGGCAGTCGTGGCCTTCGCTGAAGAATTCGGGCAGATCGCGCCAGGCGAGGAAAGCCCGCCCGCGCACGTTGCGAAACAAGGTGTCCGGCTCGGCATGGAGCTTGAAACGGTCGAGGTGCCATTCCAGGGTGCTGGCCCCGCCGCCGGAAACCCAGCAGTCGGTAGTCACGTACAGGTCGAGCCAGCCGTCGTTGTCGAAATCGCCCCAGCAGGCCCCCACGGCCGGCACGCGCTGGCCGGCCCGGCCAAAGGCAAACAGCTCGGAAACGTCGTTGAAGCCGCCCTTGCGGTTGTTCAAGAGCAGCTTGCTGGGACCCATGAAACAGGTGATGCACAGGTCCTGCGCGCCGTCGTTGTTGAAATCCGCGCAGGCCACACCCAGGGCATTGGCGCCCGAGTCCACCAGGATGGCCTTGAGGCCGGAAGCCTCGGTCACGTCCTCGAAGCCGAGCCATTTGCCGTCCGGCCCCTTGCCGCGATTGCGATACAGGGCGCTGGTGCCGATGGTCTTTTTCGTGCCCTTTTCTTCCACGGTAATGGTCATGCCGGTGACCATAAGGTCGAGCCAGCCGTCGTTGTCGTAATCAAAAAAGGCGGCGCTGCGCCAGCGGCCGTTTATCATAGGCCCGGTCGGCGGCAAGGCCTGCCCGGTCACGGCGCGAAATTTGAATTGGCCTTCGTTCAGGAACAGTCCGCCGCGGCGCTCCGGGCCGCCCGGGTTCATGTTCCCGCCGACGGCGCACAGAAAGAAATCGATCTTGCCGTCGTTATCCACGTCGCCGACGGCACAACCGCTCATGGGGGCGCGGTTTTCTTTCCAGGCGGGGGGAGTCTTGTCGATGAAGCGAAAGCCGCCGTCGTTCTTGTAAAGCCGGGCTTGATAGAGATCGGCGCGCAGCGGCCAGCCGCCGCAAATCAAGTCCGGTAAACCGTCCCCATCCAGATCGGCCACGCCCAGAGCGTGAAACCCGGTGGGAGCCAACCCTGCTTTGGCCGAGACCTCGGTGAACCTCAAGGCCGGCTTTTCCTGGGAAGAGACTTCGGATGGCAGGACGAAGCAAGCCACCAGAAACCCAACAAACAGACCTTTTTTCATGGCCAAGTCCCCGCGCGGCATTCTTTACTTCTTTTCCGAGCCTACTTTACCCCACGCCGGACGAATTGGCATCAAGAAACCGCGATTCACGGTGTCGCCGGCAAGGAAGGCCTTTCAGGACCAGGCGTCACCAGGTCGATCTCTTGCCGCTCGCCGGCGGCCCGCGTCAGGATCACGTGGCTTTGCAACGCAATTGTAGGTCGGCCTTTCCAGGCCGACGTCCCTTGCCCAGATTCATTGAGCTTGGGCGGTTCAGGTCGGGCTGGAAAGCCCGACCTACTAATTCGTTGCAAAGCCGGATCACGCGCTCGCCTTCCGCTGGCACGCTGAACGGCTGGCCGCCGACCTGGCCGGTCAAGTAGAAGTCGCTGTGGCATCAGCGTTTTCCAAGGAAAATCTTCTGGCCTCAATAATTCGCGGTGATGGTTTCTTGTCCACCCGCGGTTTTTTTTGTTTTTGGGATCAGGGCCGGCGAACCATCGCAGGGGTCAGTCCTGGCCTTCACCGGGGGAATCGGCCAACGCGTTGGAGCTGGCGCGGCATGGTCGGGTGCAGTCGCTGTGGCATCACAGATTTCCTTGGCTTTTTCAAGGTTTTTGCAGCCAGACTCGCAGGCGGACCTGAATGAAGATCTTTCATCCCTGACATTTAATCTCCGTCTCATGGCCCTCTAATCCGGGGGTTCTTAGTTTCAGGATAAGATAATGGGTTTTTCGGCGAAGAAGCAAAGGTCCACCAACGTCCCTTTCCTGCACCGGAGGGCCTCTCTCTCCGTTTGGCGCAGGTCTGTACTTAGTCCGGCCACGGAGAAAAACACATGTTTTTCAAGCGCCCCCTGGTTGAGTTCGGCCGCGCGGCGACAAAGGAGGACGCCACTGCGCCGCGGGCTAAGGCCACGAATCCGCCCCGCCGAAAACTCAGTCGTTGTCTCTTCCTCTTCGGCGTGGTGTCCGTCAGTTACTTGCTCGGCGCCGCAGTGATGTTTTTTGAACTGCCCTCGTCGGATTTTCTGAACAAGGCTTTCCTCGGCGGCAAAGCGTGGTACGAGCGGCGCCAGGCCTCGGCGCGGCCTCCCGGCCAGAAACTGCCCCCGCCGACCATCGGCAAAATCGACCTCCCGGAAAAAACTTTTGATGGCTTCACGCTGACCATGGTGGCCCCGGGCACGAGGGCTTCGCTCATCAACATGGGCGGCGAGGTGGTCCACGAGTGGGCGGTATCTTTCAGCCAGGTCTGGCCCGAACCGACCCATGTTCGCGGTCCAGTCAATGACTTTTTTGTCATCTTTTTCGGCGGCCACCTGTATGCGAACGGAGATTTGCTGGTCGTGTTGCATGGCATGGGAAATCCCTTCGCTGGTTACGGCCTTGTCAAACTGGACAAAGATTCGAACGTTATTTGGAAGTATTCCGCGAACGTGCACCACGATGTGGACGTGGCAGAAGACGGAACCATTTATGCGTTAACCCAAGAGCTTGTCCACCAAGCCCCGACAGGACTGGAATATATCCCCACGCCGTGTATGGTTGATTGCCTGGTCCGGCTCTCGCCGCAGGGAGCGGAGTTGCAGAAAATCCCGCTCCTCGAGGCTTTTCGGGACTCGGCGTACGCTCCGCTGTTGTCCACGTTACGCCGCTCTGGTGATGATGCGCGGCGAAGGGACGTTCTGCACACGAACTTCGTCAAAGTCTTAACCCGGGAGCTGGCGCCGAAATTCCCCCTGTTCAAGGCGGGACAAGTCCTCATCTCCATGTGCCACCTGGATACCATCGCCGTGCTGGATCCGAAAAACCACGCGGTGGTCTGGGCGGCGCGTGGGCCGTGGCGGGCCCAGCACGATCCCCAGTTTCTCGACAATGGTCGATTGCTGATCTTTGACAACAGCGGCTCACCCACCGAGTCGCGGGTGCTCGAGTATGACCTGCAAACCCAGGCTTTCCCCTGGTCGTATCCAGGCGCGAACAATGCCCCATTCGTCACTTCCACTCGCGGCCAGGGCCAACGCTTACCCAACGGCAATACCCTGATCGTCGATTCACAACATGGCAAGATGCTGGAAGTGACCCAGAGCAAGGAGGTGGTATGGTCTTGTTCTTATAGGGGTGGTTTCATTAACACCGCCAGGCGGTACAGCCCTGAGCAACTGCATTTTCTGAAGGGAGGCCAACGTGCCCGGCCGTAAGAGTGTTTTTTGCTGGTCCCATTGGCGCTGCCATTTCCGTTCCTGGTGCCGGACCGTGTACGAAGCGCTGGACAAAGAGGTCCAGCAGATTATTGGCCGGGTTGGCGGACAAGTTAGTCAAGTTGCGGCCCGGGCGCTACACCGCCGCCGGTAGACAGGCGGGGCGGAATGAAGTCTTTCCTTCATGACATTTAATCTCCGTCTCATGGCCCTCTAATCTGCGGCTTCTTAGTTTCTATTTTCCTATCTTCTCCGCACGGCGCGGAGAAGATTTTGGTCAAGCTTGCTTGAGTGTAGTCCTCACGCTCCGCGTGAGGATTCTCGTCACGCGGAGCGTGACGACTACACTTGCGGCTCAGCCGCGTTAGGGTTAAGAAAAGATAATGGATTTTCAGCATTCCCCTTCCTGCACCGGAGGGCCCCTCTCTCCGCTTGGTGCAGGTCCGCACTTAGTCCGGCCACGGAGAAAAACACATGTTTTTCAAGCGCCCCCTGGTTGAGTTCGGCCGCGCGGCGACAAAGGAGGACGCCACTGCGCCGCGGGCTAAGGCCACGAATCCGCCCCGCCGAAAACTCAGTCGTTGTCTCTTCCTCTTCGGCGTGGTGTCCGTCAGTTACTTGCTCGGCGCCGCAGTGATGTTTTTTGAACTGCCCTCGTCGGATTTTCTGAACAAGGCTTTCCTCGGCGGCAAAGCGTGGTACGAGCGGCGCCAGGCCTCGGCGCGGCCTCCCGGCCAGAAACCCCCACCCGCGACCATCGGCAAAATCGACGTCCCGGGAAAAACTTTTGATGGCTTCACGCTGTACACCTTGATCCCAGGCTCGCGGGCCTTTCTCATCAACATGCGTGGCGAGGTGGTGTACGAATGGGCGGTATCTTTCAGTCAGGTCTGGCCCAAACCGTCCCATGTACGCGTCGCCGATGACGCTTTGGTGGCCTTTTTTGGCTGCCACCTTTATGCCAACGGCGACTTGCTGATCGTGTTTCAAGGCATGGGAAATCCCTTCTATGGCTACGGCCTGGCCAAACTGGACAAAGATTCGAACATGGTGTGGAAGTATTCCGCCAACGTTCACCACGATGTGGACGTGGGCGAGGACGGCACCATTTACGCGATCAAACAAGAGCTTGTCGATGAAGTGCCGGCTGGGCTGGAATCTATCCCCACGCCGTGTCTGGTGGATTCGCTGGTGGTGCTCTCTCCGGACGGAGTGGAGCTGAAGAAAATCCCGCTTCTCGAGGCGTTTCAGAATTCGCCGTACTCCCCGCTGTTGTCCATGCTCGAAAGACCGCCGGAGCTGCATAGGGATGATGCGCGGCGGCGCGACGTTTTCCACACGAACTTCGTCAAGGTTCTGACCCGGCTGCTGGCCCCGAAATTCCCCCTGTTCAAGGCTGGACAAGTTCTTATCTCGATGCGCCACCTGGATACCATCGCCGTGGTGGATGCGGAAAGCCGCGCCGTGGTCTGGGCGGCACGCGGGCCGTGGCGCGCCCAGCACGATCCCCAGTTTCTCGACAATGGTCGTTTGTTGATCTTCGACAACCTCGGCTCCCCCAAAATGTCGCGAGTGCTCGAGTATGACCCGCACACCCAGGCCTTCCCCTGGTCGTACTCCGGAGAGAACGGCGCCCCCTTCCTCACGGTCGAACGCGGCATGAGCCAACGCTTGCCCAACGGCAATACCCTGATCGTCAATTCACAAAAAGGCGAGATGCTGGAAGTGACGCGCGACAAAGAGGTGGTGTGGTCTTGCCTCTGTCATTATTTCCTTAGCAGCGCCCGGCGGTTCAGCGCCGGGCAACTGCATTTCCTGAAGGGAGGCCAGCGTGCCCGGCCGTAAGTGCTTTTTCTTTCTGATAGCGCCGCTGGCGCTTTCATTTCCCCTGCTGGTGCCGGACCGCGTGCTGGCCTACGTCGGTCCAGGCGCCGGCGTGGAACTGATCCCCTACTTTTTGGGTTTGTTGACCTGGGCCGGGATGGCCTGTGGCGCGGTCCTTCTATGGCCGGTCATGGCAGCGCTCCGTCGTCTCCGGGGAGCCAAAGCAGGGGAGGAACTGGAGAACAAGGTCACCACGGTCCAGGTGTCGCCCGGTGAAGGCCAGAATTAACCCGGGCGATGGTTCGTCGTCAGCCCAGACGCCAACACCAGGGAAGCACGCCAGCGGCAAGGACTCCCCGTTTTACGTACCGGCCTGGCTGCACTTCCTGGGCGGGTTGGTCCACCACTTCCGCGATTGCTGGCTCTGGTTAGGACGGCTGGAAGCAAATCTACTGGCGCGGGAATTATCCCAGGTTCCCCTGCGCATGCCGATCTACGTCTGTGGTCTGGCCCGCGCGGGGACCACGCTGGTTCACGAAGTCGTTTCCTCGCATCCGGGGGTGGCCACGCACCGGATCAAGGATTACCCGATGGTTTTCACGCCCTACTGGTGGCGGCGGGCGACGGCGAAGCTGCGCCCGCAAGCGCCGCGCGAGCGCCCCCACGGCGACCGGGTGATGATCACGACCGAAAGTCCCGACGCCCTCGAGGAAATGCTGTGGCTGGCTTTTTTTCCCCGCTGCCACGATCCCGCCGTCAGCAACCTGCTGGGGGCGCAAGACCGCCACCCCGCGTTCGAGGCCTTTTACACGGCCCACCTCCGCAAGCTGCTGCTGGCCGAGCGGGCCACGCGCTATGCCGCCAAGGCCAACTATCATGTCGCTCGTCTTCCTTACCTGGTGCGTCTGTTCCCGGACGCGAAGTTTCTCCTTCTCGTGCGGTCGCCGGCGGGTCAAATCGCTTCGCTGATGCGGCAGCACCAGTGGTTTTCGGCGGGCCAGCGGAAACATGCCCGCGCCTTGGCATTCATGCAGCGGTCGGGCCACTATGAATTCGGCCTGGACCGCCGGCCCCTGCACCTGGGCGATGGCGCCCGCGTCCAGCAAATCCTTCAGGCCTGGGCCGCGGGCGACGAGGTCCGCGGCCAGGCGCTGTATTGGGACATGGTCTACGGCTATCTCGCGCGGTTACTGGCCGACGACGCCCAGGTGCGGGCGGCGACACGGGTGGTACGGTTCGAGACGCTCTGCGCGGCGCCCGAGGAAACCCTCCGCGAGGTGCTGGAACATTGCCTGCTGCCGGACGCCGACCGAATTGTCGCACGCCATGCCGCGGGCATCAGCTACCCGACTTACTATCAGAGCAACTTTTCTCCCGCCGATCTGGAGGTGATTCGTCAAGAGACTGCGGACACGGCAAGCTTGTGGGGGTATTGAGATTGGTGTCGCGAAGGCAAGTTATTTTCCCTTGGGTTTCCAGGTCAATTCCTGGAGCTTGTCGGAGCCAAATTCCCAGTATTGGATGCTGGTTTGGCCAACCCGGACAACCTTGCCCATGCGCTCGGCTCGATTTCGAAAAGGGGGCAGACGCAACAAATCCAACAATAATCCGGGAAGCTGGTCTTCGTCCTGACGGGACAAAGCAAAAAAAAGTATGGCGTAATTGGGGTGACACCAATTTGCTGACCAAAATCCTTGATCAATGGTCAGAAACGTAGGCCGGTTGAGAGTTAACAGGATTTCCGGGATTCGGTCGTCAAGAATCTGTTCGCCAGGACGAACCTCGATCAAACGTTGGAATTTAAGCCGTTTTTGAAGCGGGGCGAGAATTCTTTTGTACGCGAGGTGTTCGTCGAGGATGAACATTTTTTGGCTGGCTCCTTCGGGCATAACGCTCGATCAAGGCGTCACAGGCCAAGTCAATGGCTTCAAAAATGGCATCGCGGGACAAATAAGGCCAATCTTGCAAAATCGATGCGACCGTTTCTCCTTTGGCCAACAAAGTTAATACGGTTTCCACGGGTACCCGCGTGCCCTTGAAGGTAAGTTTGCCGAAGCAAACCTTTGGATGAACAATCAAGTATTTCCCTACTTCGCGAGGTTTCATGATTCCCCATTCCCCTTTGCTGGAATAATTAGGGTATTTCCCAATCCTCGTTCTCTTGGAGATTATAACCTTTCTCGGTTTTCGGGGTAATGCGAAATTCATTTTCCCTTGGGTCAACTCATGGAGTTTGTCGGAGCCAAATTCCCAGTATTGGATGCTGGTTTGGCCAACCCGGACAACCTTGCCCATGCGCTCGGCTCGGGTCCGAAAGAGGCGAAGACGCAAAAGACGCAATAAAAGATCGGGAACCTGGTCCTGGTCATCTTCAGGGATTGCAAAAAAACAATGGAATAACCTGGATGGCACCAAGCCGCATTCCAAAAATCAGCGTCCAGAGTAACAAAGGTGGGTCTTGGCAAAGTTAACAGGATTTCAGGAATACGCTCGTCAAGAATTCGTTCCCCGGGACGCAGTTCTACGAGCCGCCTGATTTTAAGGTGATTTTGCAGCGGCGTGAGAACTTCGTTGACTGCGAGCTGCTCGTCCAGGATGAATTGGCTCATTTTTTACTGGACCCCGGGGGGAATACCGCTGGATCAATACGTCCCTAGCCACGGTAATGGCCTCGACGATGGCTTCCCGGGACAAGTAGGGCCAATCCCGCAACATGGAAGCAATGGTTTTCCCTTTGGCCAACCAAGTAAGCACCGTGGAGACGGGAACCCGTGTGCCCTTGAAGGTCAGTTTGCCGAAGCAAATCTTGGGATCAACAATAAGGTATTTCCCCACTGCGCGCGATTTCATGACTGCTTCTCCGAAAGAATAACCCTTTAGATTATAAATAACAATTCCGGGAAAGTGAAATCGTGTAAACCGAAGAAGTATTTCCCTACTTCGCGCGGTTTCATGGTATTTCCCAAATATTCGCCGGAGTTCATTCTGGCCGATGCCATCTCCCGCCCATCAGGGTCTTGGCAAAACTTCTCCTCCGACCGCGGAGCGGTTTAGTTCAACAGGTATTATCCCTGGGTTGAGAAAAAGCCCTTGGGGGACCCCAGGCACCATAACGTAGACGCCACCACCAGCTCCGCGGTCGTCCACACCAAGCGTAACAATAACA
>CAZFGM010000310.1:0-8341 GCA_964518515.1 uncultured Alcaligenaceae bacterium
GGCTAGCTCGGTCAGGCTGGAAAGCCTGACCTACTATTTCGTTGCAAAGCCCAGCGCATCCGCGACCGGTCAGGATTCGGCAAACCATAAATAATCTCGCCGAATAATTCAAGGGAGCTGAACGTGGGGGGGCAATGAGCAAACCGGTCAAGTCACGGCGTCGGGGAAGAAGCGCGATGGGGGGGGAGCCGACGACGACCGGGAGGGCGATACGGGCGCTTGGCCTGGAACCCCATCATGTAGGGCAAACCGAGAAAGAAGAGAAGTTCCGCGTGCTCCTGCCTTGGCAAGCCCAAGGAAACGTGGTGACAAAGCTCAAGAAGAAATGCGCCGCCCTGTGCGATTGGATTGTCACCTTTGAGGAAGGGGCAATCACGAAATACATGGGGGTCGTCCCCACCGATCTCTTCAAAGAGATCCAGAAAAAGACCATTCTCGAGTAGTGGCCGTGACTAGCGGGCTTCGAAAAAAACTTATCCCTGGCCGTCAGAGCTTGAAAAATCCCTTCCGAAGAAATGGCACTGGTACTCGTGTTCTGCCTCTGTTGGAACTGGAATCCGCCGGAAAAAGAACCGCAAGGGGGGCTTTGCAACGAATTAGTAGGTCGGGCTTTCCAGCCCGACCTGAACCGCCCAAGCTCAATGAATCTGGGCAAGGGACGTCGGCCTGGAAAGGCCGACCTACAATTGCGTTGCAAAGCCCGCAAGGGGTTCAATAATCCGACACCGACCCATCGCGCAGACGCGCCCCCGGCCAGCGGTAGGATTGCGGCTGCTTCGCCTGTTTCTCCAGCAGCTTCTCGTCGATGGTGACGCCCAGGCCGGGGCCGGGCGGCAGGCCGATGTAGCCGTCCTTGTCCAGCTTCCACGGCATGTGGCCGATGCCCTTGGGATTGAAGCCGTGGTTGTCCGGATAGAACTCGTGGATCAGGAAGAAAGGGACGGTAGCCGTCACGTGCAGGCTGGCGGCGATGCCCAGGTAGCTGGCGGTGCAGTGCGGCGCCAGCGGGACGTGATAGGCCTCGGCCAGGATGGCGATCTTTTTCATCGAGGTGATGCCGCCGGTGTGGCAGCAGTCGGGCTGGATGATGTCGATGCAGCGCTCCTGCAAGTAGGGCACGAATTCCCAGATGGTGCGGTCGCGTTCGCCGGTTGCCAGGGGGATGCTGATGGCTTCTTTGAGTCGCTTGAAGACCTCGATGTTTCCCGGAACAGCCGGTTCTTCGATGAAAAGCACGTCGTACGGTTTCAGGGCGCCGGCGAGCTGGATGAGCGTGGCCGGCGGCAGAGCGCAATGGGCGTCGAACATGACAGCGCCGTCCGGGCCGACAGCTTTCCGGGCGCCCTCGATCGAAGCCACGATGCGCTGGATGTCGGCGGGGTTGCTGGAATGCTCGAAGATGCCGGGGTTGGGCACCTTGCGGGCCTTGGGCGTGTGGTAGACGCGGATCTTGTCGCGGCACGGACCGCCCAGGAGGCGGTAGACCGGCACGCCCCACAGTTTGCCGGCGATGTCCCACAGGGCCATGTCGATGCCGGCGAGCGTGTGCACCATCAGGGCGCCGCCGCGAATGTTGCGGTGGGCGCGATAAATCTTCTGCCACAGGTGCTCGATGCGCGTGGGATTTTCGCCATCGAGCAATTCGAACAGCGCTTCGGCCAGCAGCTTGGCCGGCCGGGGATCGACCGCCTTGATATCGCCCCAGCCGACAATGCCGTGGTTGGTCTCGAGGCGCAGGTAGACGATGGGGTTGACCCAGGTGGCCCGCAAGCCAGTGATGCGGATGGTGCTGGAACGGTCGGCGACCTGCGCGGCGGGGTTGTGCTCTTGAGCAATGGCATCGGCGAACATGTAGTTGGCCCTTTCGTTTCGGAAAGCGCGGCCCTTGGTTAACCCTCTCCACGGCTGCGCCGCCAGACTTCTCTCTTGCCGCCCTTGCGGGTTGGTAGTAGGCACGCTCCGTGTGCCGTGGAGGGCACACGGAGTGTGCCTACTACTTCGGGCCTCACGCAGTCACTCTCTTGCCGCCCTTGCGGGCGATTTTGAGCAGGGCTCGGAGCGCCTCATTGACCGCCTCGGCATCCGGAAACGCAGCGGCCACGTCGGGAGCGAGAACTACCACGTTGCTTCCTTGGGCGTAACGCTTGGCGTATTTGCCGCGCACGCCCTTGCTGAAATCGTACTCGTCGAGAAGCTCCGGATCGGGCCTAGTTGTTTTTCCCCGGTTCATAATCTTTCCTCTCGCGTCGTGTCGCGACCCGCGCGCTGATGATCCGAATCTTTTCACCACGGTCGGGGAAAACAACCACCAAAAGCCGCCGGCGGTGGGATTCGCCAACGGTGACAAACCGGTTCATTCTAGCATTTTGACGCGAATCCGCCGGAATTCGAACTTGCCGGATTCCGATTGCAACCCGATGCCGCCCTTGGCGCCGATCTTGAAGGCCTTTTCAATCACCTGGCCATTGCATTTGCAAAGGGCAACCGCGCCGACCTCCACCGAAATCTTGTTCACGTCCACCTCTTTGCCGTTCAGCACGGCCGTCGGTTTGCCGTCCTTGACGGTGAGCTCGAAGTGGTCTTTTTTGGAGAGGATCTTGCCGTTAACGACAGTCGAGACCACCCCGCCCTTGACGGTGACGTCCAACTCGTTCCAATCCTTGTCGTTGAACTTGACCTTTTTGTAGGGCCCGACGGTGGGATAATCCCGGACCTGGAGCTGCGGGCCGCGGATGAACAGGCCGCTGTCGGCCTTGGGGGCAGCGCGGAACTCGAGCTTGAGATGGAAATCCTTGTTGAATTCCTGGACGGTGTAAATGTCGCCGCCGCCGCCACCGTCGATGACGATGGCGCCGTCGGTGACGTGCCACTTCTTGTTGGCGGTCTCGGTCTTGCCGTCGAGCTTGACCTTGCCCAGGCGCCAGCCGGTCAGGTCCTTGCCGTTGAAGAGGCTGGTATAGCCTTCCTCGGCCTTGAAATCATCGGTGCGGGCGGGGTTGGCCAGCCCCGCCGGAATCAACATGGCGAGCAAAACGGTTGGCCAGCGGTAACGGCAACGCATGCGATCCTCCTTTTCGGGAAAACAAGCCACGGGAAGGGGGGCCGCGATTATTTACGGAGGGGTCGGTGTCCTGGCCAGTTTATTCATATCTTATTCTCAATAAAAAAAGGCCAAAGTAGAGCCCACGGTGGAGCGCAGCGGAACCGTGGGAAACTTTTCAACTCCTCCTACCAATCAGGCGCAGCCCGCGCCGCAAGACCACGGCCGATCCTTCGGCCACATACGCCGAGCTGGGGCTGGCGGTCAGGGGGGCGACGAATTTCTGCCCGTACAGGCCGGCGACGTCACAAGCGAGATGGGCGGTGGCCCCTCGCCACACGCGCCAGGGGGGATGGTCCACCTGATATTCCAGGGTGCCGCCGTCGCGTTGCCGGGTATAGCCCCAATAATGCTCGGTGATGAAGGCCGCTTCGGAACCGGCCTCGGGAAGGGCCGGAGCGCCCGCCGTCGTCATGGTCAGGCGGTTGCAGCGCCGGCCGGAAAACCATTCATAGCAAACCGTGCCGTGCCCCTGGTCTGCCGAAAAGTCGATGCGGCTGCGCGTCGGCAGGACCAGGTAGTTTTCGTTGTACCAGCGGCGGGCCACCCAGGCGATCAGGCGGCGCGGGGCAATGTCCTTGATAAACACCACGCCGCGGCGCCAGTCCGCCCCCACCCGGCGGCGCACGTAGAAGCGAAAATTCACTTCATCAAAATGGCGGTGAAAGGGAATCGGCAGACCCAGCACCCGCGTGTGGCGAAAGCGAAAGCCAACCACGCTGACCAAGGTTTTTCCTTGCCAGCAATCGAGCTCGGTGCCGGCCGGCACCAACGGCTGCACCACCGCCGGGTCGATGGCAAAATTGAGCATGGCCAGGAAACGCCACTCGGCGGTAAGAAAGCGGGCAGGTTGTGCGGTGGCCATGGTTGGGGTGAAATTTACCGGGCAGGCTCGAAGACTCGCCTGCGGGCTTGGAGGGGAAAAAAGCCGGACCGGCCCAACCTCGAGGACGCTGCCAACCTCGCGGTCGAAACCGGTCCAGACTGCACTATGGCTTCAGGAGCGCCTTTCCGTGAAGGCGACGGCCTTTGGGGCCCGGGCAAGACTACTGGCCTTGCGCTAACCCCCCGGTCCAGGCCACGCAACCATCGCGGCGCCCTCCTGGGCCATTTACATGATGCGCTTCCATCTACAAAAATTGTACCCTAGGCGGAAAAAATCGCAATGGGTTTGTTTTCCCCAAACCGGCGGGCGCGTCCGAGCCGGAAGCGTTCCCCCACATCCGTCGCTTACGCTTCCGGCTCGGACGCGCTGCGGGCTTGAGCAAAAGAAGCAAAAGCCTCTTGACGCCGCCCGCACTCTGCTTGACAATGATCCCATGGAATCCGTCCCATTCCTTCCTTGCATTCAACCTTCAGGAGGTCTTTGTATGAAACGATCCTTTGCACTCGCCGCGGTTATTCTACTCGTCGCCCTGGTGCCGGCGCAGGCGGCCGGCCCGAAAGGTCTGTATATCGAAGCCCGCACCTGCGACGTCTGGACGGGCCCGTGCTTTGCCAATGCCGACTTCAACCTCACCGGCAAAAACGCCGTCATGGCCTGGAAGATCGACAGCGGAACCTTCGACCAGGTGGCACTGGACGGCCTGAGCGTCGTCGCCGTGATTTCCGCCAGCGACACCCTCGGCCTGAACCAGACCGGTCCGGCCAAGGCCGTTCTCCTCGTGGACAAAAGGGCCAATCCCGCCCAGCGCGGCGCCCTCATCCGCCTGGCCAAGCAACAAGGCGGAGAATTGCTGCGCCACGTCGTCAGCGTGCAAAACGCCCCGATCAGCCTGAACCTGTGCGAATGCAAGGAAGGCGGCTGCGCCGAGCTGGTCGCCGGCCAGGCGATCATCAAGACGCGCTGCATCGATGACAAGCACGACAAGGCCTGCGGCAACGAAACCGCCTTCCATCCCCCGCTGGCCAAAGGCGTCACCGCCCGCCCCGCCGCCGCCGTCGAGCACGGCTTCCGCGGCACCGGCCTGGACATGACCTGGCGCGAATACGACCGCCGCGGCGCCTACCTGGGGACTTTCGAAGTCCGCTAATTGCGTGAGAGCGCGGAGAGTGGAGCGCGGGGCGCAAAGAGCAAAAATTTTGCGCTCCGCGCTCTCTCCGCGCTCCACTCTTCATTTGGAGATCCAGCCATGGTTTCGGTCCTTCGCTGGGCGGCGCCGCTGCTGTTCCTGATCGCCACCTTCGCGCCCGCCCAGGATGCCAAGTATTCCCTCAAGGCCGCCAAGAATCCGCCGCCCAAGGAATTGGACGAGTCGATCCGCAAGCTGCTGGCGGGGGATTCTCTGGTTTTCCGGGATCCACAAGGCAAGCCGGTGGCCGAGTTCTGGTTCCGCGGCGAAATCCCCGCCGACGCCACCAAGGAACAGATCAAAAACGGCGTCACCTACCGCGAAGTGAAACAAACCGAGCTGATCGCGGCCGTCAAGTTCGAGCAGAACTATCACGATTACCGCAAGCAGACGATCAAAGCGGGAGTGTACACTCTTCGCCTCGGACTGCAGCCCATGGACGGCGACCATGCCGGCAAGTCCCCATACCTGGAATTCCTCGTCGTTACCTCCGCCGCCAAGGACGTCAAGGCCGGCACTTATGAGGTGGAAAAACTCCTCGACCTGAGCAAGAAATCCATCAACACCGGCCATCCCGCCGTCTTGATGCTCTTTCCCACCAAGCCGGAAAGCACGCCGAAATACGTGGCCAAAGCCAACAACCACTGGATCGTGACCACCCAACGCGAAGTGGCGGTCCGCGGCCAGAAAACCGGCGCCTTTTTGGGCATCGGCCTGACCGTGATTGGCCACGCCGATGAATAACAGGCTTCCTCTTTGGCGGCCGAGGCATGAAGCCGCCCTCCAAAAAAAGGCGGCGGGAACCACGTTGCACGTTCCCGCCGCCTGCGTTTTTCATTTCCGCCAATCTTTACTTACCGCACCTGCAGCACGGGCCGCGGCTGGGACAGGTGCAGTTCCAAGCGGGAGGCGGACCGGTTGTAATACGGCGTCACGAGCCCGAACCCGCGCGTGACGGTGTAGGTTGCGGAGCGCCCGCAGTTGGGGTTGGCCACGAACCAGACGTTTCAAAATCTTCTGCTCGGCGGGTGTCAGATGGTGGCGGACAAACAGATAGCGATTGTCGAACAGTTCGGCGACCCGTTGCTTCAGCCTTTTGGCCTGACGGTGCTGCCGCTGCTGTGCCGCCGTTTGTTTCGGCCGTCCGCGCGGCAACTTCGGTATTTGCGCCTTGAGCCGTTTTCGCACCTTGGCTACCACCTTCAGCACGGCTTTGGTCAGTTCCTTGAGAATGTGGAATTCGCAGATTTGATGGGGAATATCCCCAAAAATCTCGCGAATCGGCACGGGATACAGCGCCGAGCCATCCGTGGTGATGCCGCGAACTTGCTTGCCGCGGGCTTCGATTTCTGCCTTCAGCCGGGCCAAAAACCGGCGTATGTCGTCGTGCGTGGGTTCGTGGTCGAGCACTTCAAAAATCAGGCGGCGCTGCTGGCGACTGTCCACCGCCGACAGGACACAAAACGGACCGTCGTACAATTCATCCACCGCCAGGTAGCCGGAGAACTCGGCCAGGGCCCAATCCAGATAGCCATGGTCGATTTCCTCGCTACCTTTTTTTTCCGGCGCCCTCAACCCAGTTTTGGATCGTGGCGTAAGGCACAAACACGCGCTGGTCCCGCCATAAGTGCCAGGACGCTGGACGGTACGGCAAGCCGTCCTCCACCACCAGACGCACCGCCAAGGAAACCACCCGGTGGGTGTATTGGGCCTTGGGTGACGCCAGGTCGGAAAGATCGGCACAGAAGTATTTCTTGCAGGACTCACCCGCGCCTGGGAGGCCCTGGCCCAGATCGAGGCCCAGACCGGCTAGCTCTATTTCACCATGCTGGATTTTCGCACCAAGAATCCCGAGGTGTCGTCGGCTACGCCGAATAACGCTTGCGCTTGGACTTGGCGCCCTGCAGAGAATTGGCTTTTATATTCACCGCCAAAGAAGCAGCCATATTATCATGCGCCGCGATGCCCCATTTGCACAAGTTGTGGTTCCCGCACATAAATCACTGGATACGGGAACGCTGGGGGGACATCATCCATGGATCCGGATTGAGTTTGGAGGAGTTTCTCGACCTTCTTTAGGCCACCAACGGACCACCGACCACTGGCCGTTGGCCAGTATTTTGGACTTGCAGGATTGTTCGAAGCCATTAGGCTAACAAAACGTCGCCGGAACGGATTCCGGAGAACCCAAGGGTTTTTTCAGGAAAATGGATCATTTTGTCCAGGGCCGACAAACTCCGTGGACCAGGCAGGCCGCGGTGGGTTTGGTTCCGCACAGAGGAACCCGATGGAATTTTTCAGCCAGCTGGCCGACTACTTCCTTCATCTGGACGTCCATCTCAACGGCCTGGCCATAACGCTCGATGCCTGGCTCTACCTGGTCCTGTTCGCCATCATTTTTTGCGAAACCGGCCTGGTCGTGACCCCCTTCCTTCCCGGCGATTCACTGCTGTTCGCGGTCGGCGCCCTGGCCGCCATCCCTGGCTCGCCCATCGACCTGCCCTGGCTCTTGCCCTTGCTCATCGTCGCGGCCGTCGCCGGCGACGCGGTCAATTACTGGATCGGCTATTACGTCGGGCCGAAGGTCTTCAAGCGCGAATCGTCCTGGCTGCTCAACCGCAACCACTTGCTGCGCGCCGAGCGGTTCTACGAGAAGCACGGCGGCAAGACGATTGTCCTGGCCCGCTTCATTCCCATCATTCGCACCTTCGCCCCGTTCGTCGCCGGCATCGGCCGGATGAGCTATCGCCGCTTCTGGCTGTTCAACTGTAGCGGCGGCGCCGCCTGGGTCGCGCTCTTTCTCCTTGGCGGCTTCTGCTTCGGCAATCTGCCCGTGGTCAAGCAGTACTTCCACCTGGTGATCGTCGGTATCATCTTCGTGTCGGTGCTGCCGCTGGTCATCGAGTGGTGGCTGGCCCGCCGCGTTCGACGGGCAGGAACGGCTCAGGCCATGGTCGCCGACCAACTCCCCGAGCCGAACGGGGTTCCCTCGGGGGGCCTCCCACCCGCCATCAACGGCGAGGCGGGACCGCTGTCCGCACCTTCGCCCCGGTAGTGGCCGCCGGTCCCTTGGCGGATCGTCCGCTCGCGGACTGACCGCGACCGGCTGGGGATCGCCCAGTGAAAGCGCCGCTTTTCGCGTCGTCCGGGTGGAGATGGAACGCGAAGC
>CAZFGM010000311.1:0-3563 GCA_964518515.1 uncultured Alcaligenaceae bacterium
TGATCTGCCCCGAAAGGGGCCACTTCTTCGGGGCAGGGTCCCGGAAGAAGCGTAGTTCCTTTTTTCGCGGATTCAGGGGGGAAAAAAACAAAAAAATCCCTCTTCTCCTCCGCGAACGGAAGAGAAGAGGGAGTTTTTTTTCCCTTCAAGCGTGGGTTAATCCGCGGGCTTGACCACCACCGGAGGATTGGTGTCGGGGCCGTTCTTGCCATGAATGGCGTCGAATACTTCCTGACGGTGGACCGGAACTTCTTTGGGAGCGACAATACCCAGCCGAACTTTGTCGCCGCGGATTTCCACGACGGTAACCGTGATGTCGTTGTTGATCACGATACTTTCATTTTTTTTCCGGGACAGTACTAACATCGCCGCCTATCCTTCTTGGAGTCAAGGGAGCAGAATCCTGGGTGACTGGTTCCCCACGCCCTTATTCTCCAACATAATAAGGGGCGCCGGTTGAAGATCCCCTTCCCCACGCTTAGGAACCAGGAGTGAAGCTGCGGCGGACGGAACCTGAACTGCGGCTGGGAGGTACGCATGGACTCCGGGCGCTGTTAGCCTCATTCATTATTAATCGTAACCGCCCCATTCCCAGTCGTCAAGGGGGAGACCGGGTTTTTTTGGATTTTTTTGTAAGGTTTGGCATGGGTCTTGGCATACGTAATAAAGGTTAACGTGGTTTCCCCTGAAAAATACTTCCCGGTTTCTTTTTCAAAGTTGCTCATTTCAATGCTGAAATACAAATCACGAATCTTCCGACTCTGTCTCAAACCAGCCCAAATCGAGGTCAAGTCAGTGGTCAGGCGGATGGCCCATGAATTATTCATTTCGTTCAACCCAAACTTGCGGGAAGAAATCATCGGTCTATTTGATAACCAATTCTGGATCAAGACCTTATAGAAAATTTCCCAGCGCCAATTCGTTCAGTCGTGTTTCCTGCACGAATGAATTTCGCATCAACCCTCGCCGGGGAAAGTGTCCCTTTCAAAAAGTCATGTCACATATGTCACATATCCATTGGTAACGATTTTCCGAAATTTAAGTGTCCAGGGAGGGCCGAAACCGCCTAAAGGCGGACTACAAACCAGATTGACCAAGGGTTATTGAGAAATTTCGGCCCGGTAGGTGCAAGGATTTGAATTTGTCTGGACGGGAGGAAGCTGAAGCTCTAGTCCTTGATACTAATAGTGTTGCGTCACCAACCGTGGCGATCAAACCTCATTATCGATAACTTCCAGGCCCACAATGAGGAAATTTGACATTTTTCCGCTTCAAAACGCAGGCTGGGTCCTTGATGTTGTATATTCCATCAGTCTCTTGGGGAAACGAACCTCGCTCTCGATATTGATGTATGCTGAATGTAGTCCAGCCGATCGGCGCTCGAATAAAGCACGGGCAAGTAGTAGGGATTGGCCAGGTATTCCAGGCTCATCCTTGTAGGTCCGCCGGCCGGTAAGCCCGGTAAGCCCCTGGTTCTCGACGTCCGGATTGAGGTCGAGCTTCAGGAGCTTTTGGGTAACCGGCTTTTCTTTCTGCAACTCTTCAAGCACAACTTGCAGCGCCTGGCGATTGGTTCCAAGTACATAGAGCGTTTTTACGCCTTCAGCGCACAACCAAGCGGAGATCCCCCGGAGTGCGCAAAACCACATTGGTTCGGGACAGAACTACTTCTTCTTCGGAAACGGCGGCGCTCCTTCCTGAATCCATTGGCGAATGGTGGCAATCGCCTCCGGCGGTAAGGGTCTTTCGCCGGCGGGAGGCATTCGCGCATCTTCGTCTTTCGAAGAGATCAGCTTGTACAGATCCGAATCCTCCGGCTTACCCGGGACAATCACTTTGCGTACGTTCACCAGGAGACGGTAATTGAGAATTTTGATGCCGCCTTTGGCCACGTCGAATTTGTGGCATTGATAGCAGTTCTTGCGGAAAATCGCCATGGTTTTGGCGGCCAGTTCCGAGTAGGGCACCACCGGGGGAGTTTTCGGATCGAGCGGCGGCAACGGCGGCGCGCCGCCCAGGACCCAGTCTTTCAGAATGGCAAGCTCGGTTTCCGTCACGCGCGGCAGGCGGGTTTCCTCTTCCTCGGGCGGCATCGAGCCATCGGCGATCCGCTGGATCAGACGCGAATGTTCCGGGTCGCCCGGCACCACGATCTTGCGCTCCTTGTTGAGGAGCTGTTGATGATCGAGGATATTGAGGTTTTTCTTGGTTTTGCCGGGATCCTGGCCGTGACATTCGAAGCAGTTGCGCTGCAGAATCTCTCGCACGCGGGGCGCCTCTTGCTGGGCCTTGAGCTGGATGCGCGCTGCCTCTTGCTCGGCTTTGAGCTTGCTGCGGGCTGCTTCTTGCTCCACCTTACGGTCGATGTCACTCTGGGCGCGGTAAAGTCCAATCAGATAAAGGACAGGAAGGACGGCCAACACCGCCAGGGCGACGCCGAGAGCGACCCCCTGGGGATGGCGGCGGAACCAACGCCACGCCCTGTGGATTTTGCCGATGCGCCGCGCCCGCACCGGTTGCACATTCAGGTAGCGCCCCAGGTCTTCGGCCAGCTCATGAGCGGAAGCGTAGCGCGCGGCCGGCGCTTTCTCCAGGCACTTCAGGCAAATGGCTTCCAGGTCGGGCGGAGTGGATGGCGCCAGTCGCGAAGGAGTCACCGGGTCCTGCGTGGTGACCTGGCGCAGCGAATCGAGCGGGCTGTCTCCCCGAAAAGGCGGCCGGCCCGTCAGGAGCTCATAAAGGATGGCGCCGAGGGCATACACGTCGGTGGCCGGCCCGATCTGTTCCTTTTGCCCGGCGGCCTGCTCCGGGGCCATGTAGCTCGGCGTTCCGAGGACCTCGCCGGTGCGCGTGTGGCCGGCATCGTCATCGAGGCGTTTGGCCAGTCCGAAGTCGCCGATCTTGGGTATGCCCGCGGCGGTCAGCATCACGTTGGAGGGTTTCAAGTCGCGATGCACGATGCCGCGCTCATGGGCCGTGTGGATGGCTTGTGCCAGGGTGCATACCAATTCGGCGGCGTGTCGCGGGCTCGGCCGGGTGTGGCGCAGGTGCTGGGCCAGGCTGCCGCCGTCCACGTATTCCATGGAAAAGAACGGCCGGCCGTTCACCTGGCCGACTTCGAAAATCTGCACGAAGTTGGCGTGCTGCAGCCGGGCCGACGCTTCCGCTTCCGCGCGAAACCGGGCCACCTGCGTCGGCCCCAGCCGCATGCCGGAGATCATTTTGATTGCAACCGTGCGCCCGAGGTCCCTCTGCCTGGCTTCGTAAACAACTCCCATGCCGCCTTCATCCACCACGCGGACGATGTGATAGCCGGGAATCTGCGGCAGGGGTCCCCCATCCGGATCAGTTGGCGGCAGGGTGGCTTCGGAATCATCCTGGTTGACGCCGAGGACGCGCTCCATGGTCTGTACGGCATGAATCCGCTGGCGCACCTGCGTGAGGAGTTGGGGGTTCTCGGCGCACAACTCCTCCGGCCGGGGGTTCTGTCCCTGTTGGCGGGCAGCTTCCCAGCGGAGCATGAGTTCGTCGATGATGTCGCTATGGGGCATGTCTGCGATACC
>CAZFGM010000311.1:3573-8300 GCA_964518515.1 uncultured Alcaligenaceae bacterium
CATGTTAGTTAGTGGTCAGTGGCCGAGAGTCAGGGGTCAGTAAATGTCCATGCGTCTTGGCTGGCAACTGGCAACTGGCCGGCGCTCCATGGGTTTAGGGGATTTTGGGTGTGTTCAAGGCCAGAACCATGCGTTTGCAGACCTGGCCAGTCTGCTTGTCCGTGAAAGGTTTGTGCAGCTCGATGAACCCGGCCCGCTCATAAAACCGGATGGCGCGCGGGTTATTGATGTTGACGAACAGGATCAGAATAGGGCGCTCGGTTTGATGGGCCTTGGCTTCGGTAATCAGGTCGTCAAGGATGCGGCTTGAGTAACGATCCTCGGAAGGCCCAGGTGGTTGACCCCAAAAACGGCGGTCCACGCCCACCATGGGAATCACGCTGACTGAAATCGGCGGGTCCTTGGACCGAGGCCAACGCTGGGATGTCTTGCCCAGGGAACCGAAGCCGACGAGGTCTCCGTTTGGCGTAGCGTAAAGCCAGACTTGGTCGCCATGTTCAAGCGCATCGAGGGCGCCTCCGTTACCGCGCGTGGCCTTTATCCAATCCGAAACCTCATGTTCCCAGGATTCGTCGCCGCAGTCGAAAGCCTGGACTTTCGGCAACAGTGTTTCGTTGAAAGGAAACCGGATCAAAGAACTGGCCATGGGGCCACCTCGCCGCGCCGCATGAGCACAGGTTCGGCCGATTTAGTTTGCGGAGCCAGGTGCTTGTTTCTACTTGAGCAAAGACGGATCCCCGTTGGCTACCGAGCGCGAAGGCCTTGTTGGTCGGCCGGGCGCGGCGGCGGGGGATTGCAGGAGAGCCTGAAGTTGGTCGGCATCCTCTTCACAAAACTCAAGCGCATGAGAGCCGATGGCCTTTGCGGGAACAGCGGGTGCCCAGTTTGTCAGAAAGGCGCGGGCTTGGTCGCGGCACTTCCGAAACTCTTCGGCCCCTTCAACAACACCGTAGGTTTTTTCGTGCGCTTCCAGCCTGGGCCATTTTTCTTCAATCAGACCGAGCCAATCCATGCAGAGTTGTTTTTCTTCGTGGTCCAACTTGGGGTTAGGAACGGTGAGCGCGCGGTAGACGCTTTCGCGGCGCAAGCGAATGAGTTCACCTACCAACTGAAACACTTTAACCGCTTCAGCCAGGCTTTCCTCGAAGTCCCTGCACTGCATGGCCTGATCGTGATCGGCCTTCCAGGATGCTTCGAACACCTGCAAATAATTGCGTGCGGCCGCCAGCCGATCTCGTTTTGCCGCCATGGTCTAACTCCCACAAACTCGTTCGTCACACTGAAAGGAATCAGTTTTTGGGAAAAAACCCAATTTTTACTCGTCCGAGCGGATTTGAAACATATTGCATATCTTACAACTTTTCAAGGTGAGTTCAAAGTCGTTTTCGGGCAGTCAGGACCTCTATCCTCCAACGTCAGGGCTGCGGAGCTGGCCGCTGGCTCGAAGGCGGAACCCCTGTTCTGCCCCTGTTGGTGAACTTATGGCTGAGGGAGGATCATATGGTCGACCAATGAGCACATCGGTCGTGGTTTTCACCACATAGGCAGTCTTTTTCCCGCGAATTCCCATGACGCCGACAGGCGTTGAGCACTCGCTGCCGAGTGACAGCATGTCGTCGCAGATGTCCCGCGAATTTCCATGACGCCGACAGGCGTTGAGCACGGGATTGGGACGGTTTGATTCCCCCAGAGAAAAGTATTCTCCGCGAATTTCCATGACCCGTCTGCAAAGGTGCTGACTTTGCGGGCCGACAAACGGTACCATTACGACCCAGGAAACTGTCCCCTGGACAAGCTGATCTGGAAACCCATCGAGGACCCCGGGCGGGATTGGGGCTGGAAACACCGCACAGGCGATTATTGTCAGTCCTTCCCTTGCCGCGCTTCGCCGACCAGTTTCTCCGCCAATTCCACGTACGGCTTGCGGTACAGCCGCCACAAGAGCCAGGTGCCGCCCAGGACGCCCAGGCCGATGCCGCCGGCCCAGAACAGGGCGGCCAGGTCGGGCAAGTCGGTCGCGTTGACCAGGTACATGCCGCCGATGAGCAGGCTGTTGTGCAGAAAGTGAAAGATCATGGCGGGGAACACGCTCTTGCTGCGTACCGTCAACAGGCCCAGGACCACGCCCAGAAAGAACGACGGCAGGAATTGAAAGACGTTCATGTGAAAGACGGCGAAGAGGAAGCTCGATAGCAGGACCGCGTCGCGCGGCCGCAAGCCGCGCAACAGGCCGGTCAGGATGAAACCGCGAAAGGCTAGCTCCTCGCACACGGCCGGCAACAGGCCGAAGATCACCAGCGGGGCGGCCACCTCGCGCAGCTCGCGCAGCTCGCGGACCATGGGCTGGCCCTCGGCCAGCATTTCGCCCAGGCGCGGGAACTGCACGAAGACCAGCTGGGCCAGGCCGGCCAAAGGCGGCAGCAAGAGCAAGGCAAGGCCGGCGGCCAGGCCCATCTCGCGGCCCAAGGGCAAGCGAATGCCCAGGGCACCGGAAGGCCGCGTGTTCAACAGCAGCGCCATGGCCAACGTCGGCATGGCTACGAACGCCAGCAGGCTGATACCCGTGTGCACCAGCGGCCGATCGATGCCCAGGCTCAACGACAGCCAACGCAGAAAAACGATCAGGCCGAACAGGAACATGGCCTGGCCGATAGTGGGGGTGGCTTCCTTGTCGCGGAACAGCCGGCCCAGCCACAACCGCAGGTCCCAGCGCTCGGCCTCGCGGAACAGCACTTCCTCGCGGTGAAACTGGGCCATGGCCCAGCGCAACGCCAGCCAGCTGTACAAGACGATGGGGGCCAGCACCGGCACGAAAAACAGCCAGGGCACCTGGGCCAGGCTGGCCGCCGTCATGAGCCGCTGCATCAACAGGGCCACGCCGGTGATCGGCACCAGGCTGTACACGGAATTGAGCCGGACGCCGGGCGCCAAGGTCAGAAATATCAGCGGCATGGTGACGAGAAACAGCGGCATCAAATAATATTGCCCTTCCTTGGTGCTGCGGGCGTAGGCGCCGAGGGCCAGGCTGATGGCGCTGAAAAAAGCCGACAACGGCAGCACCAGCACCACGCACCAGAACATGGCCCCCACCGTCAACGGCGTCGGAATCTGGTCGCGGAAGTTCCAGGTAGTCAGGCCCATGCTCACCAGGTTCAAAAACGACGTGCCGGCGCTGAAGACCCAGATGGTCAGGAACTTGCCGAGGACGATTTCCTCGCGGCCGGCCGGACTGATGAGCAACGTCTCCATGGTGCCGCGCTCTTTCTCGCCGGCGCACAGATCGACCGCCGGGTACAGGGCCCCCGCCAACGACCACAGGACCAGCATGAACGGAAAGATGCGGACGAACAGGTCGAAGAGACCGGTCGCCGCGCCGGCCGCCTTGCCCAGCTCCGGATCGACGGGGTCGAACGGCTGGTCGAAAGCGCGGGTCAGGCCGCGGCGCGCCAGGCGAACGGTTTTGAGGTTGTGTTCCCAGCCGTCGAGCAGGCCATATAACCGGCTGCGCGCCTGGCGGGAGAAATCGTCGTTGGGACGGGTAGCGATGAAGATCCGCGGTCGCGGCCCGGCTTCTTGCCGTTCATCCCCCTCCAGGGCGGCGAAGAAATCAGGCGACGCTTTCAGGATCAAATCGACCTTGCCTTCATGGAGGGGGGCCGGGTTGTCGTCGTCGAGGAATACGATCTTGACCTGGACCTGTGTCACCAGCCGCGCGACTTTGGACGGGTGCTTGGGATCCACTCCGTCCCCCCTTACCGAGGGGAGGAGGGGGGTGAACTGGCCGTTTTCCACTAACCTGGGATAGGGAATGCTCGCTTGAAACACGGCGGCGGCGGCGACCCATCCCTGGCCTCTTTGGGTGGGTGCCAGGACCCAATGCGCGCAGGAAATCAGGTTTCTTGCCTCCGGCAGGGGACGTGCGGGAAAATTATCGGGACCGCCCGGCCCGCAGACGATGCCGATGACGCTCTGCTTCTGCACGAACCCCGCGGCGAACTGCAAAACCGCGAACCCCAGCACCGGGTAGAGCAACAGCGGCAAGACTGCGATCATGAACAGCGTGCGCCGGTCGCGCAGTTGATCGCGCAGCTCCCGCAACCAGATCAGACGAATGATCGACCAGCGCATCGGGGGCCAGTTGGTAGTTGCCAGTCGCCAGTTTCGACATTATCAAGGTGTTGGCCACCGGCAACCGACCACCTTGTTTAAGTAGATGATTGATTATTTTAGCAAGCGGCTGATGATTGACCTGAGAAACCTGGAATGGTTCAACCAAAGGAGGCGGGTCCGTCACGAAGGTAGCCATCGTTGGTTGGCAACCTTCGGCCCGTGGACCGGCTTTTTGCTGGTTTAATCTCCGTTCTATTCCGTTCTATTCGCGTGTTGGAACCCTGCTGAGCCACCAGCGGGCACCGGCGCCGCGGCCAGAGCCTTCAATAAGTTCAACGCGCCTCAACTCGCGGTGCACTTGCTAAGACGCTGATTCTTGCGGTCTCATCGTAATTGTCCCAACCGTCCATCTCCGGGTCATCCTCACTTGCATCGGCACCCCGCAGGTGGCAGAATGACGGGAGTTTGGGAAGCTGGAGTGCTCTGAAACCCGCAGCGGTTCTTTTGCTGTTTAGTTTTAGTAGCAATGTACCGTTTCTCTCCCCGCTTTTCAGCTTTTCGACTGGTCGAAAAATAATCTGAGTCTGCTGTCTTTTCCAAGAGAAGCCGGGTTTCAG
>CAZFGM010000312.1:0-8300 GCA_964518515.1 uncultured Alcaligenaceae bacterium
TCCTTCTCCAGCTCAACGACGAACGGCGAACCGGTGAAGTAGTCGGTCAGCAGCAAGCCGAAGAGTCGGTGCCAGTCCATTGTCTTCCTCGCGAAACCAAACGAGGTCGGGCCGTCTGGGGGTCGCAATCATTCTACCGGACCGCGCCTCGTCGGCGAACCTCCGCGGGCTTACCGCTCGCCGCCGGGTTTGGGCGGCCAGAAGCGGAAACCGGTGCCGGGGTAGACCGTGGTGACCAAATCCGGCTCGCCGGCGAAAGTCAGGAGATGGGGAACTTGTTCGGCGGCCGCTTCCGGGACCAGGCCGCGGGCCAGGATCAGATCGAGATAGGTGAATTCCAGAATGGCGCTGGCTGCCCAGTCCACCGAGGTCGCGTAGCCCGAGACGGGAAACCGGCCCAGATCGCACAAGGCCCGGGCAATCGTCCCGGAAGGACCGTCGGCCAGCATCAGGCAGGCGGAAAAGTGCAGCAGGACCAGGTTTTCCGCCCACGGCAGGGTGTCCACCAGGACGCGCGGACCGATGGGCTGGCCCTGGGCCATCAAGCCCTGGTCGTTACCATGGGCGGCGATCACCAGCACCGTGGGCTCGGCCAGGTACCTCAGCTCGCGGCACCACTTTTCCAGGCCCGCCTCGTTGGGGAAAAAACGATGGCGGACCTGCACGTGTCCCACGCGGGCGAGGAATTCGCGGAGCATGTGGCCGAAGGCATATTCCTCCTCGGCCAGCGATTTTTGCCAGTGCGCCTCAAGCACGACCAGCCATTTCAGACCGGCCACTGGCCGCACCCGCCGGCCGCCCCAGTCGCCCCAGCGGGCGCCGCCCTGCGGCCGCCACTGACCCCGGAATGACAGGCCATCGTCAGCCAGGGTGAACCAACCCTCGCCGGCCGCTGTGGGTTCCTGGTAGTGAAAGGCGAAGCGGTCCCCGTCGAGCCGGCCTTCAAGACTGGCCATGCCAACGCCTTCATAAAAGCCGTGAATGCGATCGTCATGATGGAACAGACGCATGGGACCATAGGTGGTTTCCCAGATGCCGTCAAATCCGCGCTCCCCTTGCCAGCCGGCCCAGTGGGGATTGCCGTGCGCCCGCCACTGGCCGGTGAACTTGCCGAAGCGCGCCAGCTCGAACCAGCCTTCGCCGGCGGCGTCCGGTTCCTGGTAGTGAAAAACCAGCCGGCCGTTCTGGACGGCGCCTTTGAGAAAAGCCTGGCCGCCGTAAGTGCCGTGGACGCGATCGCCTTCCTGGGTCAGGTCCATCGGACCATAAGTGGTGGACCAGCGGCCGGAAAATTGGGTCATGGATGGCTCTCCGATCCGAATGGCCCGTTTGCGGGTAAGCGTCCCACGCGCGCTAAATCCGCAAGCGGGTGATGAGGTCTATTCTATCCCCGCGGGCAACTGGAACCGCCCGGCTTTCCCGGTTTGCCACGGCGCAACCCGCCTTGGCCTTGACAGGGTAGGTGGTTTTTGCCAGAAGCACTCGCCTCCCATCTCCACAGGGGCGCCGCGGGGAATTTGCTGGCATATGAGCACGGTGTTGCACAAAACGAAGCTGGGGCGGGCCCGCCGCACGCTGGGACAGCTGTGGCAGGTGCCGACGTTTATCGTCGGCACGTTCGCCTTGGTCCTGGTCGCCGCCAGTGCGCCCTTGCGTCAGGATCCGACGATCCGCGAATTCGACGACGACCTGGACAGGCTTCGCTGGGTGGTGCTCAAGAAGCCGGAAAAACCGCAGCCGCATCGCGCCCTGGCGGAGGGCCTACTGGCGCGCGCGGAACGTTTTCCCCACAAGGCGGGGGAAGTGCATTACCTGGCCGGTATCCTGTTGGGGCGGCTGGCCGACGAAACGCCGGCCGACCAGGCCGGCACCTTCCGCGACCAGGCCCTGACTCACCTGGAACAGGCCCTGCGGCGGGGGATTGCCCAGGCCGATTTGCCTTATCTGCACTATCGCCTCGGCGCCCTGCTTTATCTTCAGCGGGGTGACCTGCGCCGGGTCATTCAACTTCTGAGCCAGTCGGTGGACCTGCAACCGCTCGATCAGCGCAGTTCCGGATATGGCATCCTGGTTCAGGCCTATCGGAAACTGCCGGCGCCGAACCTGGAAGCGGCTTTGGAAGCGAATCAAAACCAGATTCATCTCCTCGAGGATGAGGAAGCCCGCGGCCGGGCCTTGCTGCTGCGCGGCGAGATGTTCCTCCAGCAACACAAGCCGCGCGAGGCCTACAAGGCGCTGGAGCAAATCGGCGCCAAAGCGCCACGACCGTTGCGCGTGCCGGCCCGGCTCTTGCAAATCCGTTGCTGCGAGGAAGAAAACCTGTGGAACCGGGCCGTCGGCTTGTGGCTGGAGTTGGTGCCCGAGTCGGCCCACGTGCCCGGCGGCAAGGGACGCATCCTCTATGCCCTGGGCCTATGCCATGTCAGCGCCGATCCGCCGGATTACGAGGCGGCCCAGAAAGCCTGGCGCGACGCCCGCGCGGTCGGCGGCGCCGAAGGTCAGGCCGCCAATCTCCGTCTGGCCGAGATGCTGCTTCTGGGACCCAAGGCCGACCCCGCGGGCGCCCTGTCCCATCTGGCCATGGCTCTGGAAAGCGTCGCCAAGCCTGACGATTTTCGCAATCCCCTGGTCGATCTCAAGCAAGTGCGCGCTTTGTTCGACAAGGCGCTGGAGAAGTACCGCACCGATTTGCCGCGTAGCCAGCAGCTGGCGGAGTTATACCAACGGGTGGCGCCGCCGGGGACGGCACAGAAGCTGCTCGCCCGCGCCAGCGAGGATCAGGCCCGTGTCCTGCACATTAAGGCGGAGGAAGCGGTCCGCGCCCAGGATCCCCAGGCTAGCCTGCTCTTGTCCGAGGCCCGCGTGCAGTTCCGCCTGGCTGGCGAACAGTACGAGCAGGCCGCCCTGGTGCTCGTCGGCCAGGCCCAGGCCGAGGCCTGGTGGCGCAGCGCCCAGTGTTACCTGCCCGGCCAGGAATATGCCCGCGCGGTCCCCGTGCTCGAACACTTCGTCAAGACCCAAAGCCCCGATCCGCACCTGGCCCAGGCCTTCCTCGACCTGGCCGACTCCTATCGCCGCCTGGGAATGGTGGACAAGGCCACTACCGCCTATCACGAATGCATTCGCATTCCCAATACGCCCTTCGCCTACCGCGCCCGCTACCAACTGGCTCTGTTCCAGATCGACCAGAAGAAAACCAAGGAAGCGGAAGTGATCCTCGAAGAAAACCTCAAATTGAATCTGGGCGCCGACCGCGAGGCCCACGAACAATCGCTGTTCATGCTGGCCCGGCTGGTGCTCGATCGCAAGGATTACGACAAGGCCCGCCTGCACCTGGAGGAGGCCATGCGGCAATATCCGCAAAACCCCATGGTCTGGCGCGTCCGCGATCAGCTCGGCCACTGTTACTTGCAGATCGCCAAGAAGTTCGGCGACACCATCGATCCCAGCGGTTTGCAAAAGCGCAACCAGCGCGACTGGCTGCTCAAGGCCGGCGACGTCTACCAGCAGCTCGGCGACGATTTACAAAAGCGCATCGACGACGCCCTCAAACATGGCCTCGCCCCCGAGGCCGACCTGGCCCTGCTCCGCAAGGCTCGCCTGGCCGAAGCCAACGGCGCCTTCGATCTGGAGGATTACAGCGAGGCCCTGCGCCGCTATCGCGACCTGGCCCAGAAGTACCGCCGGCAACCGGAAAGCTTCGAGGCCGGCCGGCAAATGTACCGCTGCGTCGTCGCCCTGGGCCCGCTGGTGTCGGCGGAGCAAAAAGTCCGCCTCACCGACGACGTCCATGTCGTGGTCCGCGACACGGTGCTCGACCTGGAAACCCTGCCCGACGACCATCCGGCATTCGCCACGACCTCGCGGCGGCAATGGCTGGCCGCTTTCCAAACCATCGCCGGCCACTTGGCTAATCCCACCCGGCCGCCCACGTCCACGCCGCCGATTCCGTAGACCACGAGCCGCCGGGTTTATCCCGGCGGTATGCCCCTCGCCTCGCTTGGGACCCCTGCCGGCTCGTCCGTCAGGTGAAGGAGTTCTCGCCGAAAGAATCCCCGCCGGGATGAACCCGGCGGCTCGTTGCAGTTCGATTTGCCGTTTTTTCATTGCCGCCCAATCGCTTCCTGGATACTCTTGGAAAAAACATCCAAGTCTTTCATCCGTGGAGAATACCCATGTGCAAATGTCTGGCGGCGAGTTTCTTGTTGTGGATAGGCCTGGGGTGGGTTGACCTTGCCCAAGCAGGCCAGAAAGAACCAACCATTCAGGGCAAGGCTCTTTCCGAATGGCTCAAGGGCCTGGAAGACAAGGATGAGAAGGTCCGCCGGAAAACGCTCCTGAGTTTGTACCAGGTTGGTTCGGAAGCCAAACCCGCCGCCGCCGCCGTTGTCAAGGCCCTCAAGGACACGGATGTCACCATTCGAATCTATGCGGTCCTTATCCTTGGCAAGATTGGTCCTGCGGCCAAGGAGGCCCTGCCCGCCTTGACCGATGCTCTGAAGGACGCCAACTTGGGAGTTCGCGCCCAGGCGGTTAATGCCCTGGTGCCCTTTGGCGCGGAAGCGGTGCCGGCCTTGGTATTGGTCGTGAAAGATGCCAAGCATGGGTCACGTCTGGGTGCAATCACGGCCCTAGCTCTGCTGGGGCCAAAGGCCGAGAAAGCAATTCCCGCTCTCAGCGACCTGCTGGAAGAGCCTGTCCCGGCAGGGCTCGGTGGGATCGGCGGCCTTCGTTGGCGGGCGGCGGACGCCCTGGAAAAAATCGGGCCGGCCGCCGTGCCGGCACTCCTCAAGGCCGCCCAGAAACACGGCGACGTGGTGTTTCCCGTCCTGGGCCGCTTGCGCCTCAAGGAAGCCGTGCCCCTGTTGACGAAAGCCCTCGGCAACGCTCCGGAATATACCCGCGCCCTGGCCGCGCAGGCCCTGGCGGCCCTGGGGCCGTGCCCATCATCAGTTCCAAGAACGAATGACGGCAAAACCCCGCAGGCTCGAAGACTCGCGCCTGCGGGCTTGATGTTTTTTGGATTTTCCAAGCTTCCGTATACCTTCCCCCCTCTTGACTTGCCGCAAAAGTCGGGGAAAATCAAACCTTAGAAGGCAGTTCCCCTGACAGGTGCCAAACGTATGGTCGTCAAGAATCAAAGGAAAGCAAGGGCCGAAACCTCGGCGCACCACCATAACTGGCCGGACGCCATCGGTTTTTTCCTATCCAAGATATCAGAAATCGACGCGGTTTTCCTCTTAAGGGACGATGCCAAGGTTGTCCACGTTTTTTCCGTTGTACGGGAGTTTCGACCCAACCTCTACGATAAATTGCTCCCCAAGGAAAATGCCATTGAGGGGAAAATTCCGGAAATCACCTTCGAGTTCCATGTGCGCGCCCATCAAGGCCGGGACCCGGCCGAGGCGGTGCCTTTTGACGCCGAATTGGTATTCACACGATGATGAGCGACCGCGCCAAAGCGTGCTACGACAAATACAGGGAGAACCTCTTCCTAAGCAAGCGAATGGAAACGCAGCTCCCCGAAGACCACGGTTGGAGGTGCGTCGCCCGGTTTTACGCGGCCGTTCACCTCATGAACGCGTACTTGATTGACAAGAGTCGGTTCCAATTTGACCCTGCGTCCGCGGAGCATTGGGGGCGAAAAAAAGCTATGGACCGATGCCCGGAATTGCGGGACGCCCCAAAGCGCTTTCGGCAACTCAAAGACATCAGCGAAGCCGTTCGGTACGATGCTGGATTCAAGTACACTGAAGAAAATGAAAGTGAGGTGAAAAGATTTTTGGAAAAGATTGGTGCGATTGTAGAGCCGAAGCTCAAGAAAATTTGACCGAAACGAAGTTGATTGGTTAGGCGAGGCCCGGATCATGACCGATTTGCAATGTCCCAAGTGCGGCAAGGCGGTGGCGGCGGGGGCGCGGTTTTGTCCCCACGACGGCACGCCCCTCACCGAAACCGCCGCCGCCACTTCCCTCGATACCCCCACGGGCCAGCCCAAGAGCCAGCACTTGCAACTGCCCGTCGTGGTCGGCAACCGCTATCGCCTCGAGGAGGTGCGCGGCGGCGGCGGCATGGCCAAGGTCTACCGCGCCGTCGATCTCACCCTCCAGCGCGACGTCGCCGTCAAGCTCATCAATCCCGAGCTGCGCACCGAGCCCGAGTTCGATGCCCGCTTCCAGCGCGAGGCCCGCATCGTCAGTCAACTTGCCGATCCGCACATCGTCGTGGTCCACGATTTCGGCATCGATCCGGCCCACGGCCCTTTCCTGGTCATGGAATATTTGCAAGGGCAATCCCTGCGTGAGCGCTTAAAAAGCGAGGGCCCGCTGCCGGTCAAGCCGGGCATCCAACTCAGCGCCCAGCTCATGCTCGGCTTGATCCATGCCCACGCCAAGAACATCGTCCATCGCGACCTCAAGCCGGACAACGTGTTCGTGGTCAGCCAGAGCGGCGTGCGCTTGAATGTGCGCGTCCTGGATTTCGGCATCGCCCGCATCTTGAAGCACGAGGAAAAGGCGCAGGAGCCGCCGCTGACGCATCCGGGCTCGGTGCTGGGCACGCCGCGTTACATGGCGCCGGAGCAATTGGCCGGCCACCCCGCCGATGCCCGCAGCGACCTTTACAGCGCTGCCATGGTCATTCACGAAACCCTGACCGGCCAGTTGCCCTTCGTCACCGGCAAGTCCTTTCAGGAGCTATGCCCCGAAGCGCCGCCGGCCCTGGCCGACTTGCTCTACCACTGTCTCAAGCCTAATCCGCAGGAACGTCCGGCCACGGCCGTCGATGTGTACCTGCGGCTGCAAGATTTGGGCAAGGCCAGCGGCATCTTGCTCTTGCCGCCGGGCGCCATGGAAAAACTCCTGGCCGCCCGCGCCAAGGATGCCGGCGCCGAGACTTCGACCACCGACGTGCCCGTTTCCAACCCGCTTCTTTTTTGGCGCACGCTGCTGGTGATGCTGGGCGGCTTGGCCGTGGTGGCGTGGCTGCTGTGGTGGATTCTGACGCGATTGTGATGAAGTTTATTGCTTGGGCAATTGGGAGAAATGCCCGATGTCAATTACTTCCGGGGTTTCCCAATTGGCCATGATTTGGCCAGTTCCAATTTCACACGGAGAACGGATTTTTCAATCCGTCCGGGGCAGTCTTCGAGTTCTGGAAACTTTCCGAAACCTCCCGCACCCACTCCGCACACTGCGGCCCATGTCCGGCGATCTGGATTCGCCGTGATGTTTCTCCCGTCACTTCCAGAGTGATGCGCAAATACTGGCCGGGCAAAGCCGACTCCACCCGATCGGCCCATTCCACCAGGCACACGCCCTGGCCCTGAAAATATTCGTTTGCCCCCAGGTCGAAGAACTCCCCCGGGCCGGCCAGGCGATAGGCGTCGAAATGATAGATCGGCAGCCGGGCGTTGTATTCCTGGATGAGGACAAAGGTGGGACTGCTGACGGCGCGGGGATCGGCGATGCCGAGCCCCTCGGCCATCGCCCGGACCAGCTGCGTCTTGCCCGCCCCCAGCGGACCGATCAGGGCGACGACGGCGCCCGCGAAAAGCCGCTCGCCCAGACGCCGGCCGAGCGCTTCGGTATCCGCCAACGTCGCCGCCCCAAAGACCATCGCTTCTGGCATACCTTTATCCTACCAAACCCAAGTCGTCGGCTTTGCGGCGTCCGCGGCCAAACGTGAATTTCGAGATATGCCGCCACGACGCGAATCGTGTCCGGATTGACGATGATGTGGATGCTTTCGAGCGTAAGTCAAATGACTACTTGTCGTGCAGTTACCCTGCCCATGGTTCCCTCTCCGATATGCGTTTACGAGCGCCTTGTTCCTTGGTAAAATATCAGCAACTTCTGGAGATAGGATATGGCGCGAACGAAAGACCGTGGCAATGGCAGGTTGGAAGAAGCCCTGGCGACTTTACTTCAGAGTCAGACGGCTCTGGCCCAGCAGCATACCGATTTCCTGGCCCATGTGGCCGAAAGGGATCGGTGGGTGACCGAACAGATGGCCGAAAGGGATCGGTGGACTACCGAGCAGATGGCCAAAAGGGATCGGTGGACTACCGAGCAGACGGCCGAAAGGGATCGATGGGTGGCCGAGCAGATGGCCGAAAGAGATCGGCGCATGGCTGAAAACGATCGGCGCATGGCCGAAAATGATCGGCGCATGGCCGAAACGGATCGGCTTAACGCCGAACGCTTTGCCCGGATTGAAGCCATGCTCATCGAGCACAACCGCATCCTGTCTGAGCATACCGGTATTCTTGAGGCGCTTCGGGACGCGATCCGCGAAAAGAT
>CAZFGM010000313.1:0-8298 GCA_964518515.1 uncultured Alcaligenaceae bacterium
GCGTGACGAGAATCCTCACGCGGAGCGTGAGGACTACACTCAAGCAGTTTGAAACTAACCACCAGGGATGAACCGATGGACAAGTCCAATACCACCATGGCGCAGCAGATCGGCCAAGCGGCCAGCGCTTTCGAGCAGCAAAGGACGGGCCACGTGCCCAAGTCGGTGAACGTGGTCCTGAGTGAGGACACGCTGGTGATCACGCTGCGCGGGGCCTTGTCGCCGGCCGAGAAGGCGGTGGTCAAGTCTCCGGCAGGCGCCGCCCAGATGCAGGAGTTTCACCGGCAGCTTTTTGCCAGCTCCGCCGACGAGCTGCGGCAGGAGATCCGAAGAATCACCGGAGTGGAGGTGCGCGAAGCAACCGCGGAAGTCGAGACGGCCACCGGGGCCGTGATGCAGCTGTTCGCCACCGGCACGGTGGTGCAGATGTTCCTGCTCGCCCACAGCGTACCTGCGGACTCCTGGAGCGGGAGTGGACAGGGCGATCAGTCCTGAGAACGGAGGTTCTACCATGTTGGTCTTGTCGAGGAAAAGCCAGGAATCCGTGATCGTCGGTGGCTCCGACGGTTTCGAGCAAATGCTCAAAGTCACGGTCCTTGAGATC
The DNA here is from genome assembly GCA_964518515.1 of uncultured Alcaligenaceae bacterium. Taxonomy (GTDB): domain Bacteria; phylum Planctomycetota; class Planctomycetia; order Gemmatales; family Gemmataceae; genus CAZFGM01. The sequence goes on from CAZFGM010000313.1 coordinate 605, forward strand.
GGCAGTGGCAAGGTGCGATTGGGCTTCGAGGTGGACAAAAACGTTCCGGTCCATCGTTCGGAGGTGTGGGAACGCATACGGGCAGGCGGCGAGTCCAACGTCCCGATGGGGCGCGGCCCACCGTGATCCTTGGCTGCAATACATCATCAGGCGAACAGGCCGTCCGGGAATTGACAGGCGATCTCCGCCGGTAGTGTCCTGGCGGCCTCCGAAACCGTCAGAAAGTGAGGGAACGATGCAATGGTACGTGTGGCTAATCATTGGCTGGGCGTTGAGCGGGTTGCTCGCCCTGGCCATGGAATTTCGTGATAAACCGGCCATGCGCGAAAACATTGGCTGGGCGGAAGTCTGGCCCGTGATCCTGGGCCCCATGTGGCTGATGCTTAAACTATGGGAGTGGTTTGTGGCACGGGAAACGAGATAACCATCGTTGGCGTGCTCTTGCTCGGAATAACCGCGCCGCCTATCTTTAAACTGGGAGAGCGGGGCCGGGACGCGTTTACCATGGTATTGGTCGCCCCACTTGTTGCCGGAACGTCCTTCCGGGGAATTCTGCATCCAAGACAAGGAGCCTACATGGCCAGGCAAAAGAAGGTGGCGTTATGCGTGCAAACCGAGGGCAAGCGGCTTTACATCAGCGTTCCGGCAGGCCGGGCCCAGGACCTGCACAACTATCTGCGCAGTAACCGCGTCCGCTCGGCCCCGCCCGAGCCGGCTTACACAGGCTTTGACAGCATCGAGCTGGCCAAAGACAATGACGTCGCCGGCGTCCAAGCTCTGCTCAACGCCTGGAAATAGAAGAACTTGATAGTCCCACCTCCTGGACTATTTGTCAGGCGTCAGGAGACAGGCGTCAGGAGTCAGATGAGCAACGCCTGGCCTGTCGGCTGATTCCTGCTGACCTCCGTTGGCTGCGGCGGATGCCGCCTGGGCTCAGCATTTCCTGCCCCAGTTAACCGGTTCCTATTCACCCCCAAAAACAAACCCGAGACCCGCGAGCATCACGGCAACGGCAAGGTTGGAATAGGCGGCCCAGATGTTGACCCGGCCCTTGGCCGGCCCCAAGCCGAACTGCGGCCCCAGGCGATGCCATAGCGCCAGGCCCGACGCCATGGCCAATACCCCGAACAGCCATAACCACCACAGCGGCGACCCATGCCGCAACATGTCGCCGCAATCGCCAATCTCGTCAAACGAGCCGGCGCCGATATAGGCGCCGTTCGCGATCAAGCAAAAGCCTGCGAAAAACCGCCACAGATAGACCCCCGGCCCTTGCAGCGCCCGCACCCCTAGCCACACGAGCAAGGGGAGAACCACGCCCACCAGCGGGCCGGCCCACACAACCACGAGCGGATTCGGGTTATGGACCAAGTCGGTCCGCGACAACGTTAGCGGATGGTAGACGACCTTGGCCACCTGGCCGTCCGTCAGCCAAGCCCCCAGGACATGACCGAACTCGTGGACCAGTTGCATGCCCAGCCATGAGCCGAGGAGCGTGCCAAAAATCAGGATGCCCTGATGGAACCGGTGCAGGGGAAACTCCGTTGTCTTCGGCCAAAGCAATACCTGTTGTATGGTGCTCGGTGAACGTCCTTGGGCCTAGCGACTCCAATTTCTTCCTCTATTGTACGTAATTCGTTGACTTGCTCTTGTTGCGGCTCTGCCTCTGGGGGCTCGAGGCGGGTTCCCGAATCAATTCACAGGATCACGACCAGGTTGTCCCGATGCACGATCTCCTCGTAAGGCAAAACCCCCAGGATTTCGACGATTTGTTCCGTCCGGAGTCCCAGAATTTTCCCGGCATCGGCGGCCGCGTAGTTGGTCAAGCCGCGGGCGAACTCCGTCCCTTCCGCGTCGCACAGGCCGACCACGTCGCCCTTATTGAAAGACCCGTGAACCTCGATGACGCCGATGGGCAGTAGGCTGCGACCTTTTTGTTGGACGGCGGCGCGGGCGCCGGCGTCCACGACGAGGCGGCCCTTGGGCCGGGCGGTGAAACCGAGCCAGCGTTTCCAGGCCGGAAGGCTGCTGCCATGGGGCAAGAACAGGGTGCCGACGGTTTCGCCGGCAAAAATGGCGTCGAGAATTCCGGGGCGGGCGCCGTTGGCCATGAGGACCGATTCGCCGGCCATGGTCGCCAAGCGGGCGGCGCGGAGCTTGCTGAGCATGCCGCCGGTGCCCAGGGCGCTGCGGCTTTGGCCGGCCATGTCCATGACGCTGCCGTCGATCGCCGGCACCGTGGTCAGCATCGGGGCGTTGGGGTCGGTCCTGGGATCGGCGCTGAAAAGGCCATCGACGTTGGTTAACAGCACCAACAGCGGCGCCCGCAAGAGATTGGTCACCATGGCGGCCAGGTGGTCGTTGTCGCCGAAGCGGATTTCGGCCACGCTGACGGTGTCGTTCTCGTTGATGATGGGCAAAACGCCCCATTCGAACAGGGTGAGGATGGTGTTGCGGACGTTGAGATAGCGGGCGCGGTTATCGAAATCACCGGCGGTAAGCAGGATTTGGGCGGTGTGTGTGCCGTAAGAAGCGAGGCACTCTTGGTAAGCGCGCATGAGGAAGCTCTGGCCGATGGCGGCGCAGGCTTGCAGGTGGCGCAGGTCGGTGGGGCGCTTGCCGAGGCCGAGCCGGCCGACGCCGGCGCCGATGGCGCCGGAACTGACCAGGACCACCTGCTTGCCGGCCTGGCGGACACGCTGAATCTGGTCGGCCAGGGCCTGAAGCCGGGCCACGTCCAGGGTGCCGTCCGGCCCGGTCAGGACATTGGTGCCGACTTTGACCACCACCGTCGGGGCCAGGGCGATCACTTCTTGCCGGACTGGATCAATCATGGGTTCGCCAAGGGGGATGATTCATGCAAGCCCGCCGAAACCCCGCAGGCTGTAGCCGCAGGCTTCAGCCTGCGGAGCCGCCGCAACCTGCAAGGTTGCGGCTACAGCCTGCGGGGTAAGGACCGGCCCCAAGCCAGTAAACCAAGACCCCAAGGAAAGCGTCAATGCCGGTCTGGGCGGGAAAATCGGAATAATGAAAAACTTTGTAACATTTTGAAACGTCGGTTTGACTGGAAGATAGGGTTCCTTGTATACTTATGGTAAAGGCAACCCTAGCGCCCACGGGGAGGAACCCTTGCATCCCCACATTCCCCTCTGGCAAAGACTTGGCTTACCGGCCGCGTTGATTTTCCTGGCCGGGTGGGTCGGCTCCACTTCCGCCGCCACCCTGCCTTCCTCCCGCCTCAAAGAGCTGCGGGCCCAGGCCGAGTTCCATGAACGGCAGGCCGACTGGGATAAAGCCTGCGAGGTGTACGAAGGCATTCTCCGCCTCGACCGCGGCCTAAAGGAAATCAAGGACCGCCTGCAACACTGTCAACGGCGCGGCGACCAGGTCCGCCGTCACCGGGACTACTCCTACCGCAAGGAAGTGCTCAGCCTCGAATTGGGCCGAGCCCTTCGTCTGTACAACTTGATTGTGGAAACTCTGCTGGAAAACTCCATCGAACGAAGGAAGACCGACGCCGGCCGGCTGTTCCGCAAAGGGTTGGAAGAACTGCGCTGGGCCCTGGACGATCCGGTGTTCGTGGAAACCTATCTGCCCGCGGCCAAGGAAGCGGACTTGCGGACCTTCAAGAATTATCTGGCCAAGTGGGGGTCGATGAAAATCCCCAACCGCGCCGAAGCGGTCAAGCAAGCGCGGGAAGTGGCCATGGCCGCCTATCACCATCTCCAGCTCGACGCCACCACCGTGGTCATGGAGTTTACCTGCGGCGCCTGCTACGCCATCGATAACTTCACGGCCTACTTGACGCCGAGTCAACTTCGCGAGTTGTGCGAAACGTTGCGCGGATTCGTCGGCGTCGGCTTGACCCTGAGCGTCAACGGCAACCGCCTGGTGATCGCCGACGTGACTCCGGGAAGTCCGGCGGACGTCATGCCCGCGCTGAAAGGCGAACGGCTTCTCAGCGTTGACAAGAAACCGGTCATGACCCCGGAATTGGCCCTCGAACTCCTGGAAGGGCCCACCGGCAGCATGGTCGAGTTGGTTGTGGAATCGCCCCTCGGCGAAACGCGAACCATCGCCTTGCGGCGCAGGCCGATCCTCGTGCCCAGCGTGCGCTGGGCGGTCCTCACCGAGACTCCCGACAAAAAACCGCTCCCCCCCATCGGTTACCTCCAGATCGCCGGCTTCCAGGACACCACCCTGCAGGAACTGGACGATGCCCTGGTCTTTCTGGGCAAGTCCGACATGAAGGTCCTGATCCTCGACCTGCGCGGCAATCCCGGCGGCTTGTTCGAAGCCGCCATTGAAGCCGCCAGACGCTTTCTGTCCGCCGGCGTCATTACCTCCACGCAAAACAGCGATCCCAAGTTCAACATCGTCTATCAGGCCCGCAATGCCATGCCCCTGGGCGTGCCGGTGGTGGTCCTGATCGACGGCAACACCGCGAGTGCCGCTGAAGTCCTGGCCGGCGCCCTCAAGGAAAACCACCGCGCCCGCCTGGTCGGCCAGACTACCTATGGCAAGGGCTGCACCCAGACCCTGGTCAAGCTGCCACCGGGGCCCGGCGGCCTGCCCACCGGCGGCCTGCGCATCACCGTGACCCGCTTCTTCTCTCCCACGGGCCACCCCTATTCCGGCAAAGGCGTCGCGCCCCACCTGGTCGTCGAACGCTTTCCCATGACCGGCATGATGGACGTCGATCACCAGTATGAAACCGCCCTGGCCGAAGCGCTGCGCCTTTTGGAAAAGTGAAAATGACCGTTTAGCGGGGAGCCGGAGGCGACCGCTGCTCCCTGGCACGCGGTCGCCTCCGGCTCCCCGCTAAACGGTCATTTCTACTTTTACTTTTCATGAAACCCGCCGATTCGCCCGCCTCTCCTTTTCAACCCCTCTGGTCGCAAACGCTGGCGTCCGGTCCGCGCGGGTTAGCCCTGGCTCGCGAGAAGAATTGGGTCCTGGCCTGGGACCAGCATCACTGGCTGTATCTGTTCAATCAGACTGGCCAGCGGCAGAGCCAGATGCATTTTCCGGGTTCCCTGGTGAGCGTCGCCACCGCGGACGATGGCTCCGGTTACGCCGCCATCGGCGCGCAGGGCGAAGTCCTGTGGCTGGCCCCCGATTTCACCATCCGCTGGCAGAAAACCTTGCCGCAGCCCTTGCTGGCCCTGGCGGTGGACCCGTTCGGCCAATACCTGGCGGTCGCCGATAATCGCGGCAGCGTGCAGATCCTGGATTGTCTGGGGCGCCCGGTCACCAGCCTGCAAACGCCGCGGCCGGTGCATCACCTGGCCTTCGTTCCGGCCGCGCCCTGGATCGTGGCCAGCGCCGACTATGGGCTGGTCGGCGGTTTTGATCTGGCGGGAAACTGGAAATGGCGCGACGGCCTGGTAGTGCACGTCGGCGCCCTGGCGGTCACCGGCGACGGCGCCCAAAACCTGTTCGCGTGCTTCAGCGACGGCATTCGCCGCTACGACGCCGCCGGCAAGCCGCTGCCGGCGTTCACCATCGGCGAATCCTGCCGCCTGGTGGAGGTTTCTTTCGACGGGCAGCGGGTTCTGGCGGCCGGCCTGGCCAATCGCCTGGTGCTCCTGGACAGCCAGGGGCAAACACTGCAATCGTATTCCTGCGATCAACCCATTGCCGCGATACAACTGAGTCCCCTGGGCGATTTTGCCGTCCTCGCCCTGGTGGACGGCCCCCTGCAGTATGTGGTCTTGGGAAGCTGAAGCGAAGACCAGTCCCGGAATCAATAGTCGGTTTTTTCCAGTTTCCGGCCTGCCGCCATCAGCAGGACAACGGCGAACACCAGGGAAGAAAAAACGATTCCGCCGGGCTCGAAAGCGCCCAACTCTTGGACCTTGGCAAATTCCGGCAGGGCCGAGAGGGTCGTCATATGGGCCTTGGCGTTGAGCGCCTGTTCCAGAATCACGACGTAATCGGAAGGTTTGGGCAAGCACCAGTAACCGGCTTCGAGCAGAAAGGAGGCGGCGGGCGAAAGCGGGGCCATTTCCGGGGCCAGGCTGGGGAGGGCCACGGCGGAATGCCGGCCGTAATTGAGGGCCGTACAGGCGGCGACAGGAGGCCACTCGTGCTCGACAATCTGCCAGATGGACTCGTCAAGAGCTGGTGCCTGGTAATAGTTCAGCCCCAGTGCCCACAAGGCCCATCAGGCCGAAGCGGGCAAAACGATTGCCGGTTATGGTTCCGCGTGTCAATTTGTCCTGGCCTTGCCAGAGCAAATCTTCCGGATGACGAGAAGCAGGAGAGCAGCGCCTCGCGCGTTCTTGTGTTGCTCGCCAGCGAATCCGGCGAGGACATCCGCAATGCGACTCTGAAACCGACCTGTGACGGAACCGGCGGTGCTGAGGGCGGCAACGACCCCCTCAAGCTGGCGGTAGCGGCCCTCGATCTTCTGTCGATCGGTTGACAGCAATGCTAATGGAATGGTCGCAAGCGCTTCGCGAGCCTCCTGCAGGGTGTGGCGTATGCCCGCCGAAGAGTTCGGTCCCTTCCCGTCCGGAAAGTTCCACCATTATGCTTGCGTGGGTTTGTAGAATCCGGTCATGCGGGAGCAATTGGTGCACACGCAGCGTTTCCAGAACCTGCCGCACCGTCCCATACTGCCGACGTTCATATAGAGTTCGGTCCACTGGGCATGCAGAGCCTGGACAAAAGACGTGATGTTCTTGTTACTCTGATCGGCACCGCGTACCGCCAGGCGCGACGATTCGGTCCGGTTCCGGAGGCACCTTGCCAGTTGCTCGACGAATCGCTCCTCACCAAATCCCGGGGGCAAGACCACATTCCAGCAAGACGGGTGCTGTCCTACCAAGTCGGCAGCGATCCGCTCCGCATGAGCGGCCTGGTTGTGAAAGTCCACGGCAATCATCGGCTGGTCCCTTCTGACGCTCGAAGCAGCGCCTCGTGGTAGATCTCAGCGGCGTCCTCGCGGATAGCCATTGCCCTTAACGGAACACGGATGCGCACGTCCGCCCGCCCCTTGTCGAACTCCACGACGCCTTCCTTTTGCAACTGATTCAGCGCCGTCAGCCGCTGATCTTCTGTAGTGAGGCGGCATACGTCGGGATCTTCAATGAACTGGTCTTCAACCAGCCGCCATCTCTTCCACGGCTTGCGGTAGGTCGAGGTCAGGCGGGCGATGCTCACCAGCATTAGCTTCGCCGTACCGGAAGAGCGTCGAGCGTCTCAAACAGGAACATGTAGAACTTCTTACGATTGATGTCCGCAGCCCCAACATCGATCTTGTTCTGAATCATCAGTTCGGCGACACGGTAAAGGCCTTCCTCGGTAAGCGGTTGCCCGCGCCAGGCGCAAGCCGCGGCACAGCCGAGCATCGACAGGAAGTACGGATTTCCGCCTGCCAATTCGCATGCTCTTTCGGCTACCCGCGTGAACCGCCCAGCGGGACAGACCCGTGGGCGTAGTCTCTCCGGCAAGAAAGTTAACTCTGCAGTTTCCCGCCCCTTCGGCTTGCCCCAATCGAAAGGACCCAGTTCCAGTTCATCGATGCTGCCGTAGAACGGGTGCCGGGAACTGTTCGTGAACAGGCGCTGCAGGCCGGAGCCTGCCATGACCAGCGAGAGTCGCTCGGAACGCTGGACGATTTGTCGCAGACTACCATGCAACCATGCAACCGCAAAACCTCTTCTCGGCGCTCAGAGTCGGCAAGATAG